>NZ_JBGOOI010000054.1:0-18105 GCF_041439605.1 Vibrio sp. 1F169
ACAGCTCGGAAGGATCCTTCAACCGATCACTTTGGCTTTAACTGATCGGCATTAGTATTAGGCTCGTGGTTTTTCTTGTCTTTCTTTGGCTTATGTACGTCTGCATGTTTTGCGCTGCTGATGTATATTTCATGAGGATAAACAAAATAATGACCACGTATAACCAGCATGGAACGTTCAATTGGTTCGAGGTCGATGGAGAAACGTACATACTGTTCAAGGTCGGCAGCAACAGTGCTCTATTGAATCAAGACTATGAGGATGTCACCGAACAACAGAGCGAAATATACAGGCTGTTGAGTGCGATTCCATAATCTCCTACTGCACGTATTCACTTATGGTGTATCTATTCATTTATGTTCTCTCTACTCACTAATTAGCGAAAACATCCGTTCTGTTAGGAACAACAACGAACTACAACAAACGGTTCTTATACTGTTCTGGCGTTTGGTTCGCGTAACGTTTGAACATGGTGATAAATGGACTTGCTTGGTTATAACCCAATGTAAGGGCGACCTCTTTAACCGATTGGCCGTTTCTCAACAAGTCCATAGAGTATAGGTAGCGCACTCGCAGTCGCCACTCGGTAAAGCTCATACCAAGCTCCGTCTGGCAATGACGAGAAAGGGTTCTTTCCGTGGTGTGGACACGTTCAGCCCAATCTTTCAGTGTCACTTCGTCGGTTGGGTTCTCTTCAACAGAAGCCAATATTGGCGCTAGATACTTATTATCGGTTGAAGGCAAGAAGTGGTGTTCAACCTCACGCTGCGCAAGTTGGTCAAGCAGTACCTGAACGAGCCTTTGATCTTGCTCTGTTTCCGCAACATTGATTCCACGCTCGCGAAAGTCATCGATAATAGAAGACACAATCGGCGTGATCTTTATAAGGCTGGTTTTATCTGGCAGATGTTGCGTGAGTTCTGGAGCAATATTTAGCGAGCAGTAGTCCAAAGGCTTACGGTTATAACTGCAATGCATCACCCCGGCTGGTACCCAAATCGCTAAATGTGGCGGCGCTAGAAATCGGGTGCTTTCCGCTTCCATCTCTAATATACCGCCACTGATCAATTGAACCTGTCCCCATGAGTGGCTATGAACTCGGGTTTCAGTGTTCGAAAGAAACGCTTCAAAATTCATAAATACGTTGGATGGTGCCTTATCAATTGATAAGGATGGATGAAGGTTTCTGGAGTGTTTTTTCAAACTTGTCTTCCTATCGCGCCTGATGTCTTTCTAAAGATACTTGTAAGTATAACGACCTGTCAAACTAGCCGCATCAACTCATTTGCGACGGAATTCACATGCATTATCTCTTACCATTTTTTACAGTCTGTATCTGGGCCGCCAATGCAATCGTCAACAAGCTTGCTGCAAGCACCATAGAACCTAGCGCGATGAGTTTTTACCGCTGGTTTTTTGCGATGTTAATTCTCACGCCTTTCTGCATTCGCCCAGTGATGAAACAGTGGGCTGTCATTAAGCCAAACTTATCTAAATTAGCGTTCCTCGGCTTTTTAGGCATGGTGTTGAACCAATCTCTAGGTTACTACGCAGGCTTAACCACAACCGCTTCTAACATGGCATTGATCACGTCTTTAGTCCCGTTAATCAGTGTGTTTCTAAGCGTTCCTTTATTGCACAAGTCGATTTCTAGTTTGAGTATTGTGGGTGGTGTATTGTCACTGTCAGGCTTAGCTCTGATGTTAGGTAAAGGCGACCCGTTATTCTTCATGCATCAAGAATTGACTCAAGGCGATGGCTATATGTTAATTGCGGCCTTTGTTTATGCTTCTTACTGTGTGTTATTGAAACGCTGGAAAATGCCAATCAGTAGCTGGGTGGTGATTTACATTCAGGGTCTGTTTGCTGTCGCGATGCTTACGCCACTTTGGCTTACCAGCGAACAGCTTTTACCACCGCAACAAGCGCTCCCATTGATAGCTTACGCCGCGGTGGCCGCTTCGATTTTAGCGCCTTGGATGTGGGTGAAAGCGATTGACACGATTGGCGCGGATTCAAGCGCGATGTTTATGAATCTGATGCCAGTTATCGCGATTGTATTGGCTTCCACCTGGCTGGGTGAAAAGATTAGCCAGTTCCACATCATTGGTGGTGTGATGGTGATTTCAGGCGTCATCCTCACGCAAATCAAAAGAAAGCCAAGGCTTGAGGCTCCCTTACCTCAGCAAAACTAACCCCGCTTAACCTGCGACAATGCCCATTCCATTTTCCACTCAATACCTGCCTCGTTAGCAGGTACTTTTGCTTATTTTCAATTTCTCGATTCATGCTCTCTGATTTTATTTTTCGTTCATGAAGCTTTTAAGTACGCTTAATAATGGTGTTTGCTATTGCAATATCTCGCCAACTTCCATTTAATGCACTAAGTACGGTTTAAGTGTTCAAAGCGTTAGAATAACTCTCCAGAAAGCAGGTAACTGTTGCTCTAATCGCTCTCCTATGTTCACACGGCTCATGTAACCCAGGTCGCCATGAGCCATTTAGAAAGATTATGGCAACGAAAGAACCGTCTAGTCACTTTGGTTTATACAAAAGTGAATACTTTAAAATCGATATAAATTTAGCTTTAATACCTTAATTTACCGACAAATACAGATTATTATTGCAAAATGTATTAAACGAGTTTTCTAGCAATAATACGAAAGGAAATATCTACGCGAAGGTTCTATACTTTTCAGAACAGAAAGTGAGCTGATAAGAAAACAAACCTAACTATCGTTTTGGGATTAATTAAGATACCATCACTTTAACTAAACCAGATAAGCGACGGTTAGTTGGCTAACTCAAAAAGGTACCGATATGAGTACCACACGGCTTAGAAACACCTAGCATTCCGCTAGGTGTTTTTTTTTTGCAATCCACCCTTCCGCCAACTTGCTCGATAGAGTACTCCTCTGTTGGAGAGTCACATCCACCTCCTTTAAACATCAATAGTCATCAACTCGCCATCTGTTTGAAAAAATAGTCTTGTTCGTGAGATTATCCGCTTTAATTTATGTCATCTTAAGTATATTGTTATTAGCAAGTAACGAGCATGTTATTCAGAACAATAATAATGAAGGAAGATAGATGAGCAGTCACAATAGCCGACAAGATGGTAAACGAGACGTTACTCTGCGTTTTTTAGCTGAACCCGGGGATGTGAACTTTGGTGGTAAAGTTCATGGTGGTGCCGTAATGAAATGGGTCGATTTAGCGGCTTACGCTTGTTCTGCTGGATGGAGTGGTAAGTACTGTATTACCGCTTACGCTGGTGGTATTCGATTCGTTGCTCCAATCCATGTGGGTAACCTTGTTGAAGTAAGTGCGAAGGTCATTTATACAGGGTCATCTTCTATGCACATCGCTATCGATGTTCAAGCCAGCGACCCAAAAGAACTCAACAACCGCCTAACGACTCACTGTATCGTTATTATGGTCGCTGTTGATGAAAATGGTAACCCGACTAAAGTGCCAGAATGGGTACCAGAAACATCAGAAGACATCGAATTAAGAGATTCTGCTATTCGTCTAATGAACATGCGAAAACAGATCGGTGAAGAGATGGAAGCACACGTAAAGTATCTTAAATAGGCGCCACTAACAGATCTACCCTACAAAACCTTATTACGATGCCAGGCAGTACTTGCTTGGCATTTTCAATTCCCTCTCTATACCCAAGTAAATCCGTTACACACCTAATGCTGACTATAAAGCGTGATACCCAGTCAAAAGTTAAAATGATCCGATACTTGTTCACGGATTTATTTTGACTGTAATAAAGTCGTCATTTTGCTCTGTTTAAATACCGCCAATCATAATGGATGTATTTAAATTTCTTGGAGCCACTTTTGAGCACAACATTTCCCACCCTTTGCGAATCTACACTGACGAACTTGAAGGCAGTTGAGTATCAATGGGTTAGAAGTTTGTACGTCGAAGGCTACGACACGAATGAAATTAACCACTATATCCAAGCTTGTTTTGGCGGTGATCAGACGTTTGCGGATCTGTTTCGTCGCGTAGCTCTTTATCAAGACAGCATCTATGTTTTACTTCAGCATTTAGGTTGCGCACCTTCTAGCAAAGAGTTCTAGTCTCACATCACCTCTTCCTTTTTCCCTTCCCTTTTTGAAATATTTACCACTAAATCAATAACTACCGAGAATACCCACCACAAAAAATTAACACGAGCCTGCCTTTATAGGCACTTTCTGTGTAATAGACCGATCCGTTGCATGCAAATTATTGAAGTATCACGCATGGAAATATTACACATATATCAATAGAGCTGTGGCCCCCTATACTGAGTGTCTGATTTGTGAGACTCGTTGATGTCTTCAATTAGAGAGATGAAACCGGAAAAATCCAGGAAAGAGGTACTTCAGTATTTAATGACTGAAAGAAACCAAAAAGACTGAGATAGAGATAGAGATAGAGATAGAGATAGAGATAGAGATAGAGATAGAGATAGAGATAAAAGTAGCGGGCATAAAAAAACCCAAGTAAGTACCTGGGTTAGAGTTACAAAAACCACTAATCATTAATAGCGTAAGGAACCTGATTAGTAGCCAGCTATGCGTAACCTGAGGGTTATTTTTATTACTGATCGGCGGCCAAACCAAATGATGTAATAAAAATGCCAATATAGAGCGACCTAACGGTCGCTCTTTTGTCTTTCTTATAAGGACAGCTTATCCTTTTACACCACCCGACGTCAAACCGCCAACTAACCAACGCTGAGCCAGTAAGAACACGATAGTAATCGGAAGTGCGGAAAGTACCGCTGCTGCCGCAAAGTCGCCCCATAAGTAGTTCTGAGGATATAGGTACTGCTGCATACCTACCGCTAGCGTGTAAGAGTTCACGTCCGATAATAGGATGGAAGCAACTGGTACCTCACCAACAACACCAATGAAAGATAAAATGAATACAACCGCTAGGATGGGTACTGACAGTGGTAATAGAACCAATCTGAACGCTTGCCAAGGTGTTGCGCCATCTAATGCTGCAGCTTCTTCCAAAGAGTTATCAATCGTCTCAAAGTAGCCCTTAATCGTCCAAACGTGTAATGCAATACCGCCCAAGTACGAGAAGATCAGACCGCCATGCGTATTCAAGCCTAAGAATGGGATGTATTGCCCTAATTTGTCGAACAGTGCGTAGATAGCCACTAGAGCCAATACCGCAGGGAACATTTGAAAAATCATCATCGCTTTCAGGATAGTTTCTTTACCTTTAAAGCGCATACGAGCAAATGCGTAAGCCGATGTTGTCGACAGTGTAACAATAAGAATTGACGTAATACCCGCTACTTTTATTGAGTTCCACAGCCAAGTCAGTACTGGGAATGGAGGCGGAGTAACTGAGCCATCAGCATTCGTCACTGACATACCCAGAGCCAATTTCCAGTGTTCCAAAGATGGGTTGTCTGGAATCAAGCTACCGGTTGCAAAGTTACCTTCGCGGAATGAGATAGCAATAATCATCAGTAGTGGGAAAATAATTAGCGCTAAGAAGCACCACAGCGCAATATGCGTTGCCCATACTCGGTATTTAAGGCTCTTACCTTGTACCATAGCCATTGTCGTGCTCCTTAATCTTGAGTCAATTTAGTGAAACGAAGGTTTAGTAACGCTAGGGCACCAACCAATAGGAAGATAAGCGTTGCGATTGCACTTGCTAGACCAAAGTCTTGACCACCACCGCCTTCGAATGCAATTCGGTACGTGTAGCTTACAAGCAAGTCTGTGTAACCCGCTGGCTCAGAAGTACCAATCATGTTCGGGCCACCGTTCGTCAATAGTTGAATCATGACAAAGTTATTGAAGTTAAAGGCAAACGCTGCAATCAATAGCGGTGTTAACGGTTTTATCATCAATGGAAAAGTGATTCGCTTGAAGTTATCAAGGAAGTTAGCACCATCGATTGCTGACGCTTCGTACAAATCTTCAGGAATCGCTTTTAGTAGACCCATACATAGAATCATCATGTAAGGGAAGCCTAGCCAAGTGTTAACAATCAACACCATGGTTTTCGCTAAGATCGGGTCGGAGAACCAGTTTGGGCTTAAACCAAAGATACTCTCAAGCACCATGTTAATCTCACCAAAGCTCTGGTTGAATAGGCCCTTAAAGATAAGAATCGAGATAAATGCTGGTACGGCGTAAGGCAAAATTAGTAGAACACGATACACAGCACGGCCTTTCAGCTCTTCCCACTGCACAACGTTTGCCAGAACCAAACCAATTGCAAGTGTGAAGGCTACCGTACAAATGGAGAATACAACCGTCCAAATAAAGATACTGATAAACGGTTCTTTGATGCCGTCATCTTTCCAAACACGTTCAAAGTTGGCTGTACCAATGTCTACAACAAATCCTGGAGAAATGGTGTTACCGATAAACTCACCTTTCTCGTCAACCGGTTGGTAGAAACCCACTTCCATGTTTGGTTTCAATATTTCACCAGATTCATTGTTGTATAACGTTTCCCCGTCATCTTGAAGAGTGTAAAGCGGTGCAACGGCAGCAAATTTACGTAAGCCGCTCATGCGGATGTCATCACCATTTGGCATATGGAAATCGACACCACTGATCACAGAGCGATTTTGGATGATCGCTTTGATCTTCTCTTTTTCACCTTGTACAGAGTCAATTGCAGATAGGTCCATCTCTGTTGATGTCATGCCTTCCAGAGAAAATACATCAGTTGCTAACAGCTGGTCGCCATCTTTCACAACGATCTGGTGACCGTTATCTGTTTTGTACAAAGTGAATGGGTAGCTTTCACCGCTTTGGAATGAACGGTCTAAAAGAACGGTTTGAGTACGCTCTAGAGAGAGCTGGTTTTTTGCGCTGTAGTTAGTAAACGCAAGCCCTACGGTATATGCCAGTGGGAAAAGAATGAATAAGATCATTCCGGCAATACCGGGGTAAATATAACGGTGGGCGTAAGTTTTCTTACTACCAAAAATGTAAAGAGCCAAAGCCGTTAAAATCACAGTAAGCAGCGCAAATGCGAGCTCACCGCGAGAATACATTAAAATTGTAGCGTAGCCATTAATTAAGCCAACACTACCAAGCAACCCCCATTTGATGAAGACGCTTTTACTGCCTGGAAGGCTTGATGGTGCCGGGATCGCATCTGAACCTTGAACTGACTGCATAGAGGAACCTGCTAACGAGATATAAAAATAGAAAAGTAAGGAGAGGTTGCCCCCTCCTTAAAAGGTAGTGCTTGGTTGTTACTTAGTCATTCGAGCTTCAGCACCTTTTAGTGCTTGCTCTACTGATTGACGGCTATCAACTACGTTGCCAATAGCTTCTTCCATGCTGTACCAGAATGTTGTGAACTGAGGGATGTTAGGCATGATTTCGCCGTTCATCGCGTTATCCATTGTTGCTGCAATACGAGTGTCGCTGTCTAGTTGACGTTGGAAAGAGTTAAGAGCAACAGCGCCTAGTGGCTTGTCGTCGTTCAAGCTCTTCATACCTTCATCAGTTAGTAGGTAGTTTTCCATAAACTCAACGGCTAGATCACGGTTTGGAGAAGCGGTGCTGATACCACCAGCCCATACACCAACGAATGGCTTAGACGCTTTACCGTTGAACTTAGGCAATGTTGCTACGCCGTAATCTACGCCAGCTTTCTCGATGTTTGCCCAGCCCCAAGGACCGTTAATTGTCATTGCAACGTTACCCGCTACGAATTCAGACTCAGCAACTGAGTAATCCATATCCGCAGAAATAACTTTGTCTTTTACCATCTTCTCAATGAAACCTAGAGACTTCTGAACACCGTCAGTCGCTACGCCTGCATCTTTAATGTCGTAACCTTCCGCTGTTTGCTTGAACGCGTAACCGCCGTCAGCTGCAAGTAGAGGCCATGTGAAGTAAGCGCCACCACGTAGAGGCCACATGATTGCTTTCTTGCCATCTTTTTGAAGCTTAGCGTTTAGTGCAGGGATCTCTTCCCAAGACTTAGGTGGGTTAGGGACAAGTGCTTTGTTGTAGATAAGAGAAACTGACTCAACTGCAACTGGGTAAGCGATTGTTTTACCGTCGTAAGAAACAGCATCCCATGCGAAGTCTACGATACCTTCTTTAGTTTCTTTAGAAGGTTTGATATCAACAAGAAGACCGGCTTCTGCAAAACCACCAAAACGGTCGTGTGCGTAGAAAATCATGTCTGGGCCATCGCCAGCTGCTGCAACCTGAGAGAATTTCTCTTCTAGTTTGTCAGGGAAAGCGACGGTTACTTTAACACCAGTATCTTCTTCAAAGCGTTTACCTACTTCAGCCATTCCTTCATAAGCTTTGTCGCCACCAACCCAAATAGTTAGTTGACCTTCTTCGATAGCAGCGTTTGCACCAAAAGAACCCAGAGCAACGATTGTGCCTAGAGCTACAGCGCTTAGAGCGTTTTTCATGTCAATATCCTTTTTATATTTATACGTAGGGCGCATTCAATTAAGACGAGCCAGTTTTCGGAGGCTATGATCTGAGAAAATCAATGACAGCTCATCATCCTAGCCACTACGCCCTAGCTATTATGGCCTAATTTCGTGATCGTCATCCGGTAAGATTGGCGAGCGAAGTCACAAAGTAGATACTCATCGTGATCCACATCACCGTTATGCGGTGGATTTATTTGAACTGGATCGCCAGTTATAGATAACCCCCTTTATCTACTCCTCCCCTCCTACTCCCCCTAGTTAATTTTCTATTGGGAGGATGTACCATTACGCGAATTCACCGAAACTGCATTCATCCAAGAGTGGATAGTAAGAACCCTTTACCAGCGAATGTTATGCGTTGACGCATTCTTCATTTAGTTGGCTTCACTGCCCGCTGTTGTCTTTATTAAGCATCGAGCTAAATCTGTGATTGAATCACGGGGGAGATTTAGCTGGATGTGGGGGAAATAGGCACCAGTTTGGCTATGACGGGTGGGCTTGGTTAAAGAATCCAAGTCCCACCCACTTTTTTCTTACTCACTCAATACTTACCAATTCCTACAGTTACTGCTGACCCAAAAATTCCTTATAATGATAAGCAGTAAAACTTAAAATTTGATCGATCGAGGACAAGCTAGATGGCGAGTGTCACGTTAAAAAACGTTTATAAATCATATGGTGATGTACAGATTTCTAAGGACGTAACCTTAGACATCAACGAAGGTGAGTTCGTAGTATTCGTTGGACCATCAGGTTGTGGTAAATCGACGCTATTACGCTGTATCGCGGGTCTAGAAGATATTACGTCTGGTGATTTGTACATTGGTGATCAACGCATGAACGATGTTGAGCCATCAAAACGTGGTGTGGGTATGGTATTCCAATCTTACGCGCTCTACCCGCACCTAAATCTCTACGACAACATGTCTTTTGGTCTTAAACTGGCAAACGCCGATAAAGCTGAAATTGACAAGCGTGTAGAACATGCTGCAGAAATCCTTCAGCTTGGTCACCTTCTTGAACGTCAACCTAAAGCATTGTCTGGTGGTCAACGTCAACGTGTTGCGATCGGTCGTACTCTGGTTTCTCAACCAAACGTATTCCTACTTGATGAACCTCTATCTAACCTGGATGCAGCACTGCGTGTTCAAATGCGTTCACAAATCACTAAGCTACAGCGTCAACTGGGCTGTACCATGATTTATGTAACACACGACCAAGTTGAAGCGATGACAATGGCGGATAAAATCGTTGTGCTTGATGGTGGTTTTGTTTCTCAAGTGGGTAAACCTCTTGATCTTTACCACTATCCTCAAAACCGTTTCGTTGCTGGCTTTATTGGCTCACCAAAAATGAACTTTATGTCGGTTCACATCGAACAAGCTGAAGCAGAACGCGTATTGGTACAACTTTCAAACGGTATGACTTTCTGGATCCCAGTTGATGGCACGACTGTCAACGCTGGTGACCGTATGTCTCTAGGTGTTCGTCCTGAGCACTTATTGTCTGCTGAAACAGGTGATGCGACGATTGAAGCTGATGTGTTGATGGTCGAGAAGCTCGGTAACGAAACACAAGTTTACCTAAACCTCGACAGTGCCGATGCTGACGTTATCTATCGCCAGCCAGACACGTTGACGATTGAGTCTGGTGACAAGCTAGCGATTGGTATTCCTGCACACCGTTGTCACTTGTTCCATAGCGATGGTAGAGCATGTCGTCGCTTGTACAAAGAGTACGGCACCGACTAATCGGTTCGTCTTTTTAGGATATAACTTGCCCATATCGAATCCCTCTTACCTTGTAAGGGGGATTTCTCATTTTCTGACAACGAGTTTTACTTTCATTAAATAGATCGCGCTTTGTCTGTTGTCTGTTGTCTGTTGTCTGTTGTCTGTTGTCTGTTCAGTATAAAAACAAAAAAGGCCTAGCGAATGCTAGACCTTTATCTGTTGGAGCTAAAAGCCACCCTATCTAAACGATAAAGATATAGGCTTGCTCAACTTTAATACCAATCGTAGTAAATAACTTAGTGAATTGGCGTATCACTTGTTTTATTGAACTGGCCAAAATGCTGTTCTAACACTTCAGGTGTCAGTTTGCCTTCCGCTTCTAGTCGCTTAAATTCAGCAACGATCGCTTTTTGCTCTTCAAGTGATGGAAGTTTCACTTCAGGCTCATCGCCCATCTCTTGAGTCATCTGCTCTAGTTCTTTTTCAAAATCGCTCATGATACTTACCTAAATATTAAACCTAGCGAGATTTTACTCATTTACGCTCTATGATGCTAGGGCGATTAGGTGCAAAGCCCGAAACCAGATCAAGTGAACATCAGCTTAAATGCAGAACTGCGGTCTGAATGGCGACGTTCAACGTAAAAAGCCGGGTTCACGTGAAATGAATCCGGCTCCAATGTAAGTGTTGCAAGTTTATCCGCTATTAAAGCTTAAACGAGCCAACCATCTTATCTAGACGAGAAGAAAGCTGTTGAAGTTCTTGGCTCGCTTCAGCAAGCTGCTCTGCGGTTCCAGTCGTCACTTCGTTAATCGCGTTGATTTCTTCAATATTCTGGTTGATGGTATGAACTACGGTTGATTGCTCTTCCGTTGCCGTTGCCACTTGAGTGTTACGATCAGTGATATCAACGATACGGTCTGAAATACCACCCAGTACGTCCACCGCTTCATCCGACGCCGATACGCCTTCAAGTGTAATCATTTTGCCTGCACTCATCGCCGTTACGGCATCTTTAGCATCACTTTGCAGTTGGTTGATCATCTTCTGAATCTCTTCAGTAGAATCTGCGGTACGGCTTGCTAGGTTACGAACCTCATCGGCTACAACGGCAAAGCCGCGACCTTGTTCACCCGCACGCGCAGCTTCAATAGCAGCGTTCAGAGCTAGTAGGTTGGTTTGTTCAGAGATGTCACGAATTACACCCAAAATAGAGCCAATGTCTTGAGTCGTTGAAGCTAACTGCTCTACCACTTGACCTGTACTTTCGATGTCTTGCGCTAAACGGCTGATCGCGTCTTTTGCTTTGTTTACCACAGATCGGCCTACTTCAGTATTGCCTGAAGCCTGTGTTGCCGTTTCCGCAGCCGTTGCCGCATTCGATGCAATCTCGCTGATTGTCATGCCCATCTGGTTAATGGCTGCAACTACCTGAAGAGTTTGATCTCGTTGTTCTTGGCTATTGTCGTGGGTGATGTGTGCTTTATTAGAAACACTCTCAGCGGCGACTTGAAGTGCTTGGCTTGTAGAAAACACCTCTTTCATCGACTCGTGAATCTTTTCGATGAATCCATTAAAGCCCTTTGAAAGCTGTGCAATTTCATCGTTGCCTTTCACTTCGATACGCTGAGCAAGGTCACCGTCACCTTCGCCAAGGTCACCGAATCGCTTAGCCAAAAGTTTAATCGGTTGAGTAATACTGTTTGCTAGCACTACGCCCATCAGAATAAAGATTAACGCTACAACAGCGGTCATGATCAGCATCTGTTTAGCCGTTGCATCAAGCTCAGCAAAAACTTCGCTCGTCGGAACTTCACCAACAACGAACCAATCCATTGACGGCACATACAAACTCGCGACAAACAACTCTTGTCCTTTATGTTCCGTTGTAATCAGGTTAAATCCTGACTTGCTTAACAACTGACTAGATTGAGGACCGTAAAGTTGTTGAAGTGATGAATCACTAAGCGAACGTTCGCGATGAATTTGAACATCACCTTGGCTATTCGTTAAGAAAACAAAACCGGTATCTTCGATCTTAAAACTATTGAGTAGACTTACCATGTCACCCATCGATTTCGATAAGCCAGACATCGCTAAACCAGAAGGTTGTTGGTAGTTAGCGAACATTTTCACTTCACCTGTCGCTTCTTGGAACATACTGACCATTGTCTGCTGGCCAGATTGCGTAAAGCCAAAGAACCAACCATCTTGCTGTTGATTGAGTTGACGCAAGAAGCCATCTTGGTTCCAGTAGTAGGCCGTTTGACGGTTTGCTACCGAGGCATCATTTAGCTGGTATTGGTTACGAACATTGTTCAATTGCTTTACTAGCTTGTTCTCTAAGACGGCATCACGATCGGTCGATTCGATAGCGTCAGAAATGAATTCATTCGAAGCAATTTGTTCTGCAGCTAACAATAGCTGAGAGACTTCACGGTCAATTTCACCATTAATTCGCTCTAACATTCCCGGAAGCTCAATATCGACTAATCGATGACTCAAAACATCTCTTGCTTGCTTTTGTGCCATCGCACCGACAATCACCGTTGATGCAAGAACTGCGAAGGTAATTCCAAGTACAACTTTTTGTTTAATACTCAGAGAGTTAGTTTTCAACATATTTGGACCTTTAAAAAGAATCGCTCGTTATTTATATATCCTGAACAGGATTTTTTTGGTGCACTTAAACCAGTAGTGCACTCTCTCCACCATATATCGGCTAAACCCCATCAAACTAGAGAGGTATTTCGCAAAAATTTGTAAGCATGGTGAAACAAAGCAATCATTCTTCTATAGAAAAAACTATCAGCAAGACTAATGCAGTGAAACGTAACCATTCATTTTAATTATCTGGATAATAAGGTTCTACGAAGCTCACTTAACGACAGACCTCTGAAGCTTTGATATATAAAAAACAATTGATATGGTACAAACCATGGCTCAGTGGTTTTTTCTCGTTAACCGCTTGTAAATAATTCCAATTTTGAAAAAATAAATTCCACAAACGTACTGGAACTTTTTCCTAGTAATCAGTGACCAATACTCAAAATAAAAATCAAATGGATACCCAGAGAGTCCAAAATGCACAAAACAAATTTCGAAGTCCTTCAAAACTATTTAGAGTCTCAAATCATTGGTCAAAAAGAGCTTGTTAAGCAGCTGATGATAGCCCTTTTGGCCGATGGTCATATCCTCGTTGAAGGGCCTCCCGGGCTAGCAAAAACTCGCGCAGTAAAATCATTGGCTGACTGTGTCGAGGGAGACTTCCACCGCATTCAATTCACGCCAGATTTGTTACCTGCTGATTTAACGGGTACCGATATATTTCGTCCAGAAACGGGAGAATTCACCTTCCAATCGGGCCCGATTTTCAACTCGCTTATTCTGGCGGATGAGATCAACCGTGCTCCGGCGAAAGTGCAAGCCGCAATGCTAGAAGCGATGGCTGAGAAGCAGGTGACGGCGGGACGAAAAACCTATGCCTTACCCGATTTGTTTTTGGTAATGGCAACGCAAAACCCAATTGAGCAAGAAGGCACTTACCCGCTACCAGAAGCTCAATTAGACCGTTTCTTGCTGCATTTAGAAGTGGCTTATCCAGACATGGAAAGTGAGCTGGAGATTTTGCGCTTAAACAGAGGCGAAGCTCAAGGCAATCAACCAGTTCAACCAGAGCCTATTTCTCAACAAACTATCTTCGAAGCTCGCCAAGAAGTGCTCAACATTCACATGGCAGACACCATTGAGCAGTACATCATCAGATTGGTAATGGCGACGCGCCAACCTAAGCAATACAGCGACCAGCTTGATCAATGGTTAGACATGGGTGTTAGCCCGCGTGCAACCATCGCGTTAGACCGTTGTGCCCGCGCTCACGCTTGGCTTGCAGGACGAGATTACGTCACTCCACAAGATGTTCAAGCGATGGCATTCCCTGTACTGCGTCACCGCCTGCTTCGTAGCTACCACGCACAAGCCGAAGGGGTCACTGCAAACCAAGTGATCGCACACCTTTTCTCGTTGGTTGGTAGCGCATAGGGATACGCGCATGAAGAATCAATTACCCAACCATAGTGACGGCGTCACGTTAAACCTGGACGAACTGCTGCAATACAAAGCGCAGTCTGTTCGCTGGTTGCCTCCAGCCAAGAGCCTGTGGTCGCAACTTAACGGCCAGCACGAAAGCAATCGTAAAGGTCGCGGGATGAATTTCTCTGAGGTTCGTCAATATCAGGCGGGCGACGATATCCGCAGCATTGATTGGCGCGTCACGGCGAGAACAGGCAAGGCGCACACCAAACTGTTTTCTGAAGAAAGAGAACAGCCTGTGATTTTGTTCTTAGATCTGTCGAGCAGTATGATTTTCGGCTCAACCTTGTTGCTTAAATCGGTTCAACTCGCACACTTTGCCAGCCAACTTTGCTGGTTAACCGTCGCTCAAAAAGACCGTATTGGTGCAGTGATCGATACTGGCCAAGAGATCATTGAGATTAAACCCAGTGCTAGCAACCACGCTCCGCTGCGTATTTTACAAAAAGTCATAGAAATCAATAACGCAGCGCTGACTAACCCAAACAATCACAGCAACACAACCTTAGAGCATGGGCTGAAGTCTCTTCATCAGCTTTGCCCGAAAGGCAGCGATATCATTATGCTCAGTGATTTTGTTCGTTATAGCGAAAGTAATTACTCACTTATCAATCAAATACGTCGACATAATCGGGTTCGCTTGGTGCATTTTTACGATCCATTAGAACAAGGTGTCACTGCTTTCAAAGGTTCAAAACAGATCACCGACGGCAATAAAACGCAATGGTTTAACTTTTCATCAAGCAAGGAAAAGGAAAAGCTCAGTCACGCATTTGATCAGAAGCAACAACAGCTTATGCAAATGAGCCTTTCTTTGGCGATCCCATACAGTTCATTGTCTTGTGCGCAATCGTTAATGAGCCAAGTATCAGGAGTTCAGTCATGAATCAACCTCTCGACTTGAGCCCTATTATTACGCCAAGCGCACCGTCATGGTGGCCTTTGGCATGGGGTTGGTGGTTAATCATTATCACAGCCATTGTTCTGATCGCCTTAGTATTTTTCATTGTAAACAAAAGACAAAAGAACCAATACGCGAAGAACGAAGCACTTGCTTGCTTTCGTGATAGTCAGCCTTCAAATACCTTGTCTCCGAGTGCAGCTCAAGACATCGTTCGTCAGGCAGCACTAAGCTATTTCCCACGCGAAAAAGTGGCAGGCTTATCTGGTGATGATTGGTTGGCGTTCTTAGATGCGCAATTGGCGAAGCCGTTGTTCGCCGCAAAACAATCGCAATGGCAACAAGCGCTTTACCAAGATACAACCTTAATGAGCGACGAACAGACAAAGGCTCAACAGCAATTGGTTAATGACTGCGAAATCTGGCTTCGTAAAGCCCTTCCTCCAAAGCGAGGTCGTTATGAATGATTTTCTAAATATGGGTTTACTCGATGTGGAGTTTGTTTGGTGGTGGATGTTTATCCTAGTACCACTGCCGCTCCTTATTTACCTATTCTCACCAAAATCAGAATCAAGCCATGCTCTAAGGCTTCCGTTTTTGCCCGAGGACAGCAATACCAAAACGCCGAGCAGTCGCTTACCCAAAGCCTTGTCAGTCATCATCTGGCTTTTATTGGTAACGGCCATGGCACGCCCAGTTTGGTACGGTGAACCAGTTGAGTTTCAGCCAAAACACCGTGATTTGATGTTGGTTGTCGACCTCTCCGGCTCGATGAGCCAAGAAGACATGCAGTTCAATGGCGAATACATCGATCGCTTATCTGCGGTGAAACATGTATTGAGTGACTTTATTGAGCGACGAAAAGGCGACCGAGTCGGATTGGTGCTATTTGCTGATCACGCCTATCTGCAGACGCCACTGACGTTAGATAGAGACACGCTTTCACAACAACTCAATCAGGCTGTGTTAAAGCTGATTGGTACTCAAACCGCGATTGGTGATGGTATCGGCCTTGCCACCAAAACCTTTGTCGACAGTGACGCCCCTCAGCGTGTGATGATTCTACTCAGTGACGGCAGCAATACCGCAGGCGTATTAGATCCACTAGAAGCGGCGGATATTGCAAAGAAATACAACGCCACAATTTACACCGTGGGTGTCGGTGCGGGTGAAATGATGGTCAAAGAGTTCTTCATGACTCGTAAGGTCAATACTGCTCAAGACTTGGATGAACGTACTCTAATGGAAATAGCCAAACGCACTGGCGGTCAGTACTTCCGAGCGCGAGACAGCAAAGAGCTGGCAACGATTTACGACACCATCAACCAGTTAGAGCCCGTGACGAATGCCACTAAGATCTGGCGACCACAACGAGAGTGGTTTGTCTGGCCTCTGTCTGCGGCAATGTTCTTCGCATTTATGCTGTTAGCCATTAGGAGAAACAATGTCTAACTTTACTTTTATCTACCCATATTGGTTCTTGGCTATTGCCGTGCTGCCCGCTATTTGGTGGCTTAGCAAGAGACAATCCAAGCAAGGGTTATTGGCGTCACACATCGCCCGTTATTTGGCTCCAGAATCGAGCAAGCCCTCGAAAAACCGCAGCACTTATTTCGGTGTTTGGTGGTTGGTCGGTGTCATCGCATTGGCCGGTCCAAGCTTTGAAAAAAATGAACAGCCAAGCTTTGAAAAAACACAGGCGCGAGTTGTGATCATGGATATGTCGATGTCTATGTATGCCACTGATATTAAGCCGAACCGTTTAACACAGGCACGATACAAGGCTTTGGATCTACTATCACTCTGGAAAGAAGGCCTAACGGGAATGGTGGCATACGCCGGAGATGCTTACACCATCAGTCCGCTAACGTCTGACATCAACACCATCAAGAACCTCGTACCCAACCTATCACCAGATATCATGCCCTTCCAAGGCGGCAATGCAGCATCGGCAGTTAAGCTTGCGATTGAGATGATGACTCGTGCTCATATCTATCAAGGCGATCTGGTACTGATTGCTGATGATATTGATGGTCAAGAGAAGAAAGATATCGACTCGCTACTCTCTGGTAGTAATTGGACGTTATCAGTCTTGGCTGTAGGTACGGAAAGCGGCGCGCCGATCTCGTTACCTACAGGTTCGATGTTACAGACCGACTCAGGACAAACCGTGGTTGCGAAAACCAACGTAGGAAATATGCGCGACCTGACTCGTCGCTCTGGTGGCACGTTCACTGAAGTTCAATTTGATAACTCAGACGTTGAACACATCGCAAGTTACCTCGACCGAGTTGCGACAACATCAGAAGTGACTAAAACCAATAACTCACTCAACACCAGAGTGAACAACGGTTTCTGGTTATTGCCGTTTCTGTTACTTCCTGCACTTGGGCTATTTCGAAAAGGGGTCATTTGGTGTGGTCTAGCTGTACTTGTCTCGTTCAGCCAACCGAATACTGCGTTTGCAAATCCTTGGAAAACCGATGACCAAGTGGGTTATCAGTTGTATCAAGATGAGGACTTTCAACAAGCCGCAGAACAATTCGAACAACAAGAATGGAAAGGCATCGCGCAATACAAAGCCGGTGATTTCGAAGCGGCCGAACAGACGCTACAAGGTCTTTCTGGCGAAGATGCTCGCTACAACCTCGCCAATGCACAAGCAAAGCAAAGCAAGTACGACCAAGCGATAAAAGAGTATCAACGTATTCTCGAAAGTAACCCAGAACATGCTTACGCGAAGAAGAATCTAGAGATTGTCGAACAGGCTCGGAAGCAACAGCAACAGCAACAGCAACAGCAACAGCAACAGCAACAGCAAGACGATTCTGAGTCCAAAGACCAAAACGAACAAGACCAGCAAGGTCAGCAAGGTCAGCAAGGTCAGCAAGGTCAGCAAGGTCAGCAAGGTCAGCAAGGTC
>NZ_JBGOOI010000054.1:18205-32678 GCF_041439605.1 Vibrio sp. 1F169
AGCAAGACGATTCTTCGCAAAGCTCGCAGGATCAACAACAAAGCTCAGCTGACAATGGGAAGTCGCAAAGTCAAAGTGGTAGCCAAGATCAAAGCAACAAACAAGATCAAAGTGAAAACCAAGATCAGAATACTGACCAAAGCCAAGCTGATGATAGCCGCTCTGATTCCAAGACGGATGAAGAAAGCGACAAGCAAGCTGTGCAACAAAACAAAGCGGATCAAGCAGATAAACAGTCACAGGACAAAGGTGACTTAGCATCTCAAACTGCCCAAGCACAAGAGGCTGCTAAGGAAGACAGTGATAACAACACTCAACCAGCTGCAGCACAAGCATCAGGTCAACCTATGTCGAGCGATCCGGATATGCGAAAGCTTGAGCAAGTAGAAAGCGCCCGTGACCCGAGCCAACTGCTTAAAGCGCAAATGATTCTACAAGCACGCCAAAAAAGTGCTCCTAACAACCAAAACAAAAAGTGGTAACCATGCGCTCTTTAAACAAGCCATTTTTCTCAATACTCCTGACTTTGTTGCTGGGAGCTTTATCTTCCTTCTCTGCATTGGCAGCAACGGCCGTAGCGAGCGTTTCACAAAACAGCGTAACTAAAGATGAAGTCTTCCTACTTAGAGTCGCAACCGATGAAAAAGTATCGTCAGGTGCTTTAGATCTAACGGCTCTCCAACAGAATTTCTACGTCGGCACCCCAAGCTTTGGGTCATCAATGCGAATCATCAATGGTAGCCGCACTGTGTCTAGCGAGTGGAATATTACCCTTGCCCCACTTCGATTAGGCCGATTAGATATTCCTAGCTTTGATATTGAAGGCGCCAAAACCCAACCGATCACCATCAACGTTTCGGTTAATAAAGCCGCTCCAAAGCAGAGTGATATGGCCGAGTTTCAACTTAATCTGAGTAAAGACTCGCTATACCCTCAAGAGGTCGCGGAACTTGATGTAAAACTCATCATCAAAGCGGATCCAAGAAGATTACAAGATCCCCAAATCTCTCTACCAAACTCATCAAATTTGGACGTGGAACCCATCGGTGAGTCGAAACAGTTCCAAGATGTTATCAACGGACAAGAAGTCACAGTTGTTCAGCAATCTTTCCATATATCCTCACAGCAAGCAGGACAATTTCAGCTTCAAGGGCCAAAGTTAACCGGTGCTGTTGTTTACTCAACCAACAACTCAAGCAAAACTCGTCTTTTCCAGCTCGATACTCCTGTTGAAAGTCTAAATGTCACCGTCAAGCCTGTACCAAAAGGCTATCAAGGTGAGTGGTTACCGACCTCTGACTTCAAGTTGCTACAGAAATGGTCAGACAGCCAAGGTAATGAGCTAACAGATAGCAATGGTTTCGATAGTAATAAGCAAGGTTTTGAATTGGAAGCGGGCGATTCTCTAACTCGAACTATCACTATGACGGCTAGCAACTTAACACAACACCAACTGCCGAAACTGAACATCACCTACCCTAAATCGATACGTGTTTATGAAGAGAAACCGCAATTTGGCACAACCCAGTCTGGTGATGCTGTGGTCGTTTATAAGCAAGTATTGATTCCGAAAGAAGCCGGAAATATCTCGCTTCCTGATGTGTCTCAAGCTTGGTTCAACACCGACACTCAATCGGAACAAACCAGTAAAGCGCTTGGCTTAAAATTGTCGGTACAAGCTAGTGAGCGAGCAACATCAAGTATGCCTCCTCCAGCGATTGAAGCACCGGCACAACAAGCTAGCCCGACGATTGTTACCGTTGAAAACCCAGGAATGTGGCCTTATCTAACGGCGCTGTTTGCTGCTTTATGGATAATTAGCTCTGCGGTTGCTTTTTACTTCTGGTCACGCCGCGCTACAGCAGTAAAACAAAAGCAAAAAGATGAACGTCAATCCGATACGGCAGAAGCGCTTATTGCAGCTCTGAAAATGAAAGACGGTGTGAAGACGAGAACCTTGTTCGAACAGTGGAAAACAGAAAACCCAGACTTGAGTGATGAGACGTTAGAAACAATCGAAGCTGAGCTCACCAAGCTAAATCAGAGCCTCTATGCTGAAGCTTGCTCACCAAGTCAGTCATGGGACCCTTCTGAGGCAATCAAAGCGGTTAAGAAACCAAAACGCATCTCGAACAAAGCACACAAGAGCACATTAGAAAGGCTTTAATTAACCGGTGTTCTAAGTAAGCAGAAAGCTAATTAGGCAGAAAATCTAAGTAAAAAAAAGAACGAAGCCGTGATGACCACATTGTGATCATCACGGCTTCAGTCGTTTTTGAGAACGGGAAAAACAGATACCACACTAAGTCAGTGTAGCCGCAACTTTTCTTCGCTTTAGAGCAGAGACAATTCTATTTCGCCCTGAATCTTTCGCCTTATACAAAGCCTTATCTGCCTTGCCATACAACAAATCAAAATCGAACTGGCACTGATCCGAAGTTATCGATGCATAACCCACAGACGCGGTTAAATATTGGCTAGTGCTACTTTTACAATGGAGAATTTTTGCATCTTCAATACTTTGTCGAATCGACTCTGCACGCTGCTTTGTTGTTGTGTGATTGGTGCCGATCATCAACAACATAAACTCCTCACCGCCGATACGGCAGAAGGTTTCTTGATCACCGTAAACATGAGTGCTCAGTATCTTGCCAATGGCACGTAAAGCGACATCCCCCTCAGTATGGCCATAGACACTGTTGTACAAACCAAAATGGTCAAGATCGACAAGAATTAACCCAAAGGTGACCTCATTCTGCGTAGCAAATGCACCTTGTTCCTCACAATTCAGATCATCTAAAACTTGTGACAGCATACGGCGGTTACCAAGACGAGTCAGCGGGTCGAGTTTAGAAATCACATCGAGCTGTTCATTGGCATTTTCAAGCTCTTGAGTTCGCTTGCTAACCTCTTGTTCTAGGGTTTCATTGAGCTTTTTGATCTCTTCTTGCGCCATGGTTCTTTGTAAGACTTCAGCAAGGCTAGAGGCGAAGATACGTATCACTTCACGCAGTTGTGAAGTTAAAGGGCTTCGTGTTAGCAAATTATCCGCAGCGATAAACGCAATCGGAACGCCTGTATTTGTGGTGAGCATTGTCATTGCCGTCCAGCCAACTCCGACAATATTATAATCATGATAAATTGGGACCGATTCTTCAAAAGCAACTTGGTTAGGGTAAGTACGAGCTGCAGACACAATGTCGCGCTCTACCAGCTCGGAGCGATAATAAGACTCATCGACAATGTCGCCTTTTATGTCGGTACCCCAAGTACCTTGCATGTAACTGCAATTTTTATCGGTAAGGAAAACGGCTAATCGATCAATGCCTAAATGCTGAATAGCAAAACTGACGGCAGACTTACATACAGCACTGACGCTATCGCAGCGAGACAACTCAACCATACTCGAATGCAGCATTCGGATGTTCAGTTCTTGGCGTTTACGAATGTATATCTGAGACAGCAGAGAGCCGAACGATTCAAGCATCTGCTTTTGGTAATTGGTAATTGGCGAGCGGTGAATGTAGTTGTCCATAGCAATCCACCCTACGGGTTTATCCCCTTCACGCAAGATAAGCATACCATTCCACCCTTGCCCTACAACCTTACCTTCAGTGTAGAGTGGAGCATGTTCAATAACGACCAAGTTAGTGTGGTTGTCAGACAATGCCTCAATATATTCCGATTCAAGCTGATGCAGGTCATATTGAGTGTGATGTTCGCTGTTGGTTTTTCCTAGTTCATCGGTGCCATAGGTGCCACTAAAGCAACGCTTTTTCATATCAAGCAACATAAATATGGCGCGATCAAAACCAAGTCTATCGCGTACCGCCTCTACCGATGCTTTGTAGAGTGCGTCCAATGATTCAGGGTTCGAGAGTTCTAACGCCACCTGATGAACCAATTTCATATTCTCGACAAACAACTCTCGAAGCTTAATTTCATCAAGATATTGCGCTTCACGTGTATCCCTATGCTTAATCTCGATAGCTGCATTTTTTTCTGCGCGAATACACTGCCAGCGAGCTGCCGCTAATTGAAGGCCATCCAGCCCTTGGTCAAAGGTTTGATTAACTTTTTCTGCGATGCAATTTTGAATAATTAAATAAGTTCTACAGGCTGGTGCGTTGTCGAGCATCATGATGAACGACTCTCCACCAAGCGCTTTACTGTGCTCCCACTTGCACGTATTGAGCGACATCGGTAACACACCGTCTGCAGTGTCGAACTGTGAAACCCATGGCCAAAATGTTGAAGGGTAATGATCAAGAGAAGTTAATTCACCGCAGGAAAACAACGGTAACGAGTCGCTTTCTGGTATTGGCTCTGCAAATATTCCGATCCCTTGGGGACCAAGCATTTTAATCAGGTAGTCAAACAGAGACTCAGCCAATAAACGGTGGTCACGCGTAGCAGATATCTGTTTTGCAAAGGCTTTAACATGCACGGCGTTGATCCATTGGCTAATAAGAATAACGCAAAAATACAGAAGCCTTGATATGCAATCAATGTAACTAAAAATGAGATGTTAAGTGGGTCGCAATTTGACCTTTTGCATTATCACAAGCATGAGAAGGACTACAAAAATGGGATTTCCTGCCCAAAATTTCGTCGACATGTGATGCTTTTTAACAGCATAAAAAAGCCCCACCTAAAGTGGGGCAAAACTTCCATCGCTTATAGTTATAGTGATAATTCTGTAAATCGAATCGATTATCTAACCTGCGTTTCAGTTAGTGGTATTGACCACGTTATCGATTAAGCAATTAACCAAAGTCACCGTTTACATAACCTTTAGTGCGATCATCTTTTGGTTCGCTGAAGATAACGCTGGTTTCGTTGTGCTCTACAAGCTCCCCCATTAGGAAGAAAGCCGTGCGATCTGAAATACGGCGGGCTTGCTGCATTGAGTGCGTTACGATAACGATAGTGAAGTTCTTCTTCAGATCTTCCATCAACTCTTCTATTTTATGAGTCGCAATTGGATCAAGAGCTGAAGTAGGTTCATCCATCAAAATTACGTCAGGTTGCATTGCGATGGTGCGAGCAATACACAGGCGCTGCTGCTGACCACCAGACAAACCGAATGCGTGTGCTTTCAAACGATCTTTCACTTCATCCCAAAGCGCCGCGCCGCGAAGTGAACTTTCAACCACTTCATCAATGTGCTTTTTGTCTTTGATACCTTGAGCACGTAGTCCGTATGCCACGTTTTCATAGATGCTCATTGGAAATGGGTTTGGCTTTTGAAAAACCATGCCGACTTTGATACGTAGATCAGCCACATCGATATTGCCGTAGATGTTGTCGCCATCCATCTCAAGAAGGCCGGTAATTTTTACACCTTCAATAAGATCGTTCATTCGGTTCAAGCAACGTAATAGCGTTGATTTACCACAACCCGACGGGCCAATCAAAGCGGTCACTTGGCGCTCTGGCACGGGTAGGTTGATTGATTTAAGCGCTTGGTTTTCGCCGTAAAAAAGGTCTAGGTCTTTAATATTAAATTTGTTCATATTCGTAATCTCGTAATTCGTCAAAGTCTGTACTGTTTTTGTTTTAGGAGCTCATTTGGCTCTAGAAAACCCTGCTTAGTAAGTTGCAGTATTAAAACGTCTTGCGATCAACTTCGTGAGTGTGTTGATCAGCAGTACAAGAACAATCAGTACTGTTGCTGTGCCGTATGCTTGATTCCATTCTTCAATGGTAAATAGCTCAGTCGTTAACTTATATAAGTGAACGGTTAATGTACGGCCAGAATCCAATAATGAATCTGGGATACGAGCAACCATACCTGCGGTCAAGAATACTGGCGCTGATTCACCAATAACACGACCAATACTCAGAATAACTGAAGTGATAATACCCGGCATTGCACTTGGTAGAATCAAACGCCAGATTGTGTAGATTTTAGAAGCACCTAAACCATACGATCCTTCGCGATAAGTTTGAGATACCGCCATCAATGCTTCTTCAGTAGTACGTATAATCACTGGAAGAATCAAGATACTCAGTGTCAACGCGCCCGATAGGATTGAGAAACCTAAACCTAAAATAGCCACGAAAAATGTCATACCAAACAAACCGAAGATGATTGACGGAATACCTGCTAATGACTCGGTACAAAATCGAATGATCTTAACTAAGCGACTGCCTACTTTTGCGTATTCAGTAAGGTAGATTGCCGTCATGATACCCAATGGCGCCGCAACCGCAATCGAAGCAATAACCATGTAGATGGTCGAGATGATCATCGGGAAAATACCGTGCTCATCGCCCGTTCGCGTGTAGTCATCCGTGATGAAATTCCAATCAACGTGCTGTAAGCCGTTTGAGAGGATGTACCACATAATCCAGAACAAGAAGCCCACCGTTAACGCGGCAGCAGCCCATATAAAACCACTCAGAACGGCGTCTTTACGTGCGCGGGCTTTCTTTAACGCGATTTTATTCATCGTCTTACCTTGCGGGTTCGTAGGATTAGTTTGAGGTGCTACGTTATTTTCTAAAGACATAATGTTACCTCGCCTTCTCACGGTTCAAGTAAAGGAGAATTGCATTCAGAGACATGATGAAAACAAGGAGAACAACACCCGTCGCATAGAGCGCACTTGCGTGAATACCACTCGCGTAAGACATTTCAATCGCAATGTTCGCGGTTAGTGTACGCGCTGAATCTAGAATACCTTCAGGCATTGCTGGCGCATTACCCATCACCATAATGATTGCCATCGTTTCACCAAGAGCACGGCCAATACCCAAAATTACGCCCGTCATGATGCCTGAGCGAGCAGCCGGAACGAGCAACTTAAAGATGGTAAAGATCTTTGAAGCACCTAACGCTAAGGAACCTTCTTTGTACGTTCTTGGTACAGCACGGATTGAGGTTTCAGAAACCGTAATTACCGTCGGAAGGATCATCACACCCAGAACAATAATACCCGCCAAAATCGTGTTACCCGCAGGCACTTGAAATACGTTTTGAATCAGGGGAACGATAATAACGAGTCCGAAGAAGCCGTAAACTACCGAAGGTATACCCGCTAGCAATTCGACAGCAGGACGAATGATGTCCGCCAGACGCTTTGGCGCGATTTCAGCAATAAAAATTGCCGTTAATACACCAATCGGCACACCGACCACTACTGCACCTAATGTCGATACGACAGATGCCACAATCATGGTAGCAACACCGTAAAGTGCTGGTGGTAGCCAGTTCTGTCCTAGCACGATGCCCGATAGGCCCGCTTCCTGGAACGCAGGGATACTTTCTCTAACGATGAAAAAAGCAATAACAGCAAGGGATACGATGCCGATGATTGCGCTAGTAAGGAATAAGCCGTGAAAAATACGCTCTTTCCAATCTACACGCTTCTTTTTACGTAAGCCGCGTTTCAGTTGAGTCGCTTCGCTATTCATAAGCTGTTCACTATTCGTTGCGATGGTCATAACAAGTCTCACATATCGAAATCCTTAACACGCTGTATAAGCGTACGGATTAACTCGAAGTGGGATAGAAAAGGCTCAGCCTGAAAAGGTAGGCTGAGCAATATTTAATTAATTGAGATATAGATTAGTTAACTGAGATGTAGCCTTTGTTCTCAACAAGAGATTGAGCTTCGTCAGTTAGCATCCAATCTAGGAACTTTTGAGTTTCAGAAGAAGGCTTACCTTCTTTGTAAAGTACTAGGAAAGGACGAGCTACTTTGTAAGAACCGTTCTTAACGTTGTCTACAGATGCTTCAGTACCGTCAATTGCAAGCGCGTTTACTGAGTTATCTACTGTACCTAAAGAGATATAGCCGATTGCGTAAGGGTTAGATGCAACCATTGTTTTTAGTGCACCGTTACCGTTAGCAACTTGAGCACGTTGAGAGATTGCTGATACTTTCGTGCCAGAAATCTTCATTTTAAGAGACATGATGTCTTCGAATGCACCGCGAGTACCCGATGCTGTATCACGAGTGATTGCTACGATTGGCTTGTCCGCACCACCAACGTCTTTCCAGTTTGTTACTTCACCTTTGTAGATAGCCGTTACTTGCTCAGCCGTTAGACCGTCAAGACCATTCTTAGGGTTAACCACGACTGCGATGCCGTCACGAGCAACCACTTCTTCAACGAGTGTTGTTTCTTTCTCGCTATCTTTAAGGTTACGAGAAGACATACCTAAATCTGCACTGCCGTTCTTCGCCGCTTTAACACCAGCAGACGAACCAGGGCCTTGTACTTCGATAAATACGTTTGAATTCGTTTTCATGTATGTTTCAGAGAAAACTTCCATCAGTGGCGTCACGCTGCTTGAACCAACTGCTGAAATAGTTTCTTTAGCTGAAGCTGGAGTCACTGTTAGTGCACCTAAAAGAGCGATTGCACCGATAACTGTCTTTTTCATCACAAATTTCCTTAAGTGGCGTTATTGCCGTTGTGTTTAACTTGAACGGTGCCCACTTTAGAATCTGAATGTGACAGTTGTGTTTCATTAAATTGAAGCCTATATGACAGCTGACATTTATTTTCGTCTTTTTTCGTGTCAAATAACCTTGAAGCAATAAGTTTAAATAACTCATAAACGTTAAACACTTATTTCAATCTATTTAACCCAAATCGTTCAACATTCCACCAATACCGAATATTACCAATTACCACACACCAAACCATAACGGGAAAACCATAGAGAAATAAAGAAAAACGCTCATCTTGCACAATAAATAACCGTAATTTATCAATTACCTATCGCATATATCTAAATCGAATGTATTACTGATTGAATTGTTAGTCTCATTAGTTAGAATTGCGGGCTAATTATAATAAAAGCAATTGCATTTATTTATTTATTTATTAAGGGACAGTACATGCGCCAACTTCTCAGTGGCTTATCAATTAAAGTTCAAATTCTTATTCCAGTGCTCTTTTCCGTCGTATTACTTTTGACAGGTGTCATCATCGGTGGTGACAAGCTGGAAAACGCATTTAAAGATGTATCAACAGCGACAGATCAACTCATTCTACATAAAGAAGAACTCAGCGAAATCGTCGACAATAGCTACGGCATGCGCATCAAAGCAATCTATAGCTTGTTTAATCCTGATGATGTAAACACACTCGTTGAAACGCTTAACCAAAAACGTGAACAAAATTATCGGCTGTTGAACTCATTGGAAACAGTGTCAGGTATGCAAGATGAAGTCGCAGCAATGACCAAGGCGATGGACCACTACGTTAACTTCTCACGTAATACCATGCTTCCCCTGTTAAAGGCAAAGCACGACAATTCAATCCTACCTTCTGATTTTGATACAAGCTACCAAACAGCGGTTGACCAATACCGCCATGCAGGTAATGAAATGGTAAAAGCAATCGACACTCTTTCTAAAAAGCTAAACTTGCTTGCTACTCAACAAGTCCATACCAATGGTCAGCAACACACTAGCACCCTAAATACTGCGACTATTGGGCTTTTAGTGATTCTTTCTATTGCTCTTGTTATTAGCTGGACACTGGCTGGCATCATTGTTAAACCAATCAACAATATTCAGGCAACCATGCGCGAAGTAGCAAAAGGTAACCTGCTAGTAAAAGCCGAAGAACATGGAGACAATGAGATCTCACGTCTTGCGCAAGACGTAAACAAATCCGTTGAGCAATTGCGTGACACGGTAAGTTCACTGTCTCGAATCAGCATCGAAGTTGCGTCAGCATCGACTGAACTAGCTGCTGTAATGACACAATCAAGTGCGAACTCAGACCAAGAGAAGCAAGAAGTGGAACAAGTTGCTTCTGCCGTGAATCAACTTGAGAGCACAGCAGCAAACGTCAACGAAAATGCAGTACAAGCCGACTCCGCGTCTAAGCAAGCTGACGAAATGGCGACACACAGCATGAGCTTGTTTAATGAAAGTAACCAAGCAAACGAGCAAATGGCGATTCAGCTTAGCGAAGCTGCGAACGTTGTTGGCACGCTAAAAGAGCACTCAGAGAAGATTGGTAATGTCATTGAGGTTATTCAAAGCATCTCAGAGCAGACTAACCTTCTTGCGCTTAACGCTGCCATTGAAGCCGCTCGTGCAGGTGAAAGCGGACGTGGTTTTGCGGTTGTAGCTGATGAAGTGAGAATGCTAGCAGCACGTACACAAGATTCGACCAAAGAAATCCAAACCATCATTGAAGGCTTGCAGGTTCAATCTGGAAACGCGAATGAGAGTATGAGCAGTTCGCTGTCTATGTTGGAACATAACCAGACTCTTTCAGGTGAGGTAAGCTCTGCACTTTCAGGCATTGCGAACTCAGTAACGGATATCACGGAGATCAACACTCAGGTCGCCGCTGCTGCAGAAGAGCAAAGCCAAGTGACTTCAGACATTAACCGTAATATCTCAAATATCTACAGCTTAGTAAGCCAAAATGTAACAGGCATTACCCAAGCAGCAGCAGCAAGCCACGAGTTATCAAACCTCGCTGAACAACAAAAGCAGCAGTTGGGCTTCTTTAAGGTTTAAGGAGTAAGGTTTAAGGAGTAAGGTTTAAGGGCGAATAAGCTTTAAGGTTCAAGCTGTAACGGCTTATGGTATAGGCTCTAGGATACAAAATTTAAGCCTTAAACTGTAAGCACTTACTTAGCATGTACAGATTGCAGTAACCGTCCTTCATTATTAAGCCAACTATTGAGTCATCAGTAGTTGGCTTTTTTAATTTCTGGAGATTACTGATCGCTCTGAGCAGCTCTGATTCTTTCAATCGCTTCAACCCTTCTCAGCTGTTGTGGCTGAAAATGCGTAGTCCGAAGCTGTGCGATAGTCTCTTGTTGCTCAATTTCAGAGAGTTCGGAGTCATTCAAAATGTCATTTCGTTCAACAAAGTAAATTTCTAAAGCTCCATCAAAGTCCGCCCTTTGTTGATCAAGCGCTTCGAGCCTCTGTGTCGCTTCTTCTCCGACCAGTTCGCTTCTTTTCAAGTATTTACCTTGTTCGTCTAGACCTTCTGAACTGGATAGCTGTGGGAGTAATACCTGATTTTGATGACTGGCTTGAACGTAATCTGGCTGTTCAGATAGATAAGACTCAAGCCTTTGCTGATATTCTGACTCGTCTAGCCCTTCTTGTTTCAGAAGTAACTTTTCTAAAGCGATTTCCCTCATTCTGTTGTCATGGGTAAACAAAATACTTATCTCGCTCTCACTGAAAAACTGTGCTTGAAGATCGAGGAGAGCTTGATTCAGTGCACGTAAGTCCTCAGCGGATATAGAGGTGTTGTCGAACTGCACGTCTAATGCTGTCAGTGCCGCCTTGTACTCAAGATACTTGGCAAACAGTGCTTCATCGACAATCGTAGCTTGTGATTGCTCGTGGTGTTTTGCCACATTGTCGCGAATATCTTCGAGGGTTAATTCTGTATTGCCTGACACGAAATATTCCATCATGTCTTTAGCTGACGCACTATCGATTTCGGTATCTTGTTGAGAGCTAACCTTCAATGAAGAAGCGCTTTGTTCGCTGTTATTATATGAACTTGTATCTTCCTTCTTTAGATATAAAAAGACCGCCGCTGTACTCATCAGGGCTATCGTGGTTATCGACAAAATGGCGATCTTTTTCATCATACTTTCCTTATTCTCTTAATGAACGGTTAGTGCTACCTAAAGGCCGGCCAACTTCAATCGATTGGCGTGCTGACGATATAAGGTCACTGGATCGGTCTCAAAAAGATGGTGGATACCCAATAGTCCATTGATCTCGTCTAGGTGATTCATTTTGTAGTCATCACCAATCACTTTGCCCAAATGCGCGCTACATGCTCCCACTAACCCGTCATTAGGTTCATTAAAAGCTAAACCAAGGATTGTCATCGCTCCGTCGGTAGGATCAAGAAGGTTGGTAAAAGTGGAAGAGCCTGTCCATGAATAGTAATAGACACCGTTGTTTGCTTGCCATTCACCATCACCACACTCAGACGTTGGCACGCCTTCAGGGTAAAACTGATTGAATGCAAGCGAACCTTCAGTGGTCAACGCTTCAAGAGACGCAAGGCCATCTTGATCAAGATCCGTTCCACCAGATAATAGGTTGATAAGCGCCGTCAATCCACCAGCCAATTTAACCGCGATACCTTCTGAAACTGACCCTTCAGATACCGTCCCGCGAACAAGGTCTGCCACTTTAGATCCTTTATGAACACCACCAATGCTCGTCACCGAAGCAACAAGATCAGGTCGAACCGATGCGACATAGCGCGCAGTAGGACCACCGTGACTATGACCGACTAGATTCACTTTACTTGCGCCTGTCGCGGCTAATAGCGTCTCGACTTGAGCGAGTAACTGTTCACCACGAACTTCGGAACTGTTGGTAGCTGAAACCTGAGCAACGTATACGCTCGCACCATCTTTTGTTAGAGACTCCGGTACGCCATAGAAGTAATCCACGCCTGCTAATGTATCGAAACCAAACAAACCGTGTACCAGCATAATAGGGTATTTCGTTGCAGTGTATCCGCTGGTTTCTAATGCTGATGCGCTTGTTCCGGCATAGACGCCAAAACTGGATAGGCAGGCTATCGTCCAAATTAATATCTTTTTCAATGCTCTTTCCTTAAACAGATTAGACCTCTGATGAGTAAGAAAACCGTAGATGATGATTTTATAAAACAAAAAGTAACAACTTGATATTTGTGATATTGAACTTGAATTAAACAATTGTGATGAACATAGAAAATGCAACGTCGCTTGATATTACCAACGGGTAAGCTACTGATTAAATTATAATTTACCTCTCACCCTTCTGATAACGTTTTCATTTAGCATTCAATAGACAAGTCATCACATACCGGTCAATGACGACGTGTTTGCCTGCGATAGTTCGTTAAAATCAAATGTTAGATATTAGCCATTTCACTTCGAAGCCATTGTTTTTTCAATCAAAAAGTGGTTGAAACTTTGACACTTATGCCAGTTATGAGCCGCTAACAACCTGAATGTATTGACGAGAGCTATTGGTTTTAGATATAGGTCATACCAGTTATCTGCAATTTAGTTATTAAAACAGTCACAAGCAACAACGTTTTGTTTGGCTCACTAAATATAAAAGAGAATACAGTGATGAAAAATACGGCTTTTATACTCGCGTTAACCCTGCCTTTTGGCGCTTATGCTGCTGAAGATTCAATACCGACACCTGAATCCATTACATCCGCACAAGTATTTGGTACACAAGGTTCCGAGACCTATTCTTATGTTCGATGCTGGTATCGAACCGATGCCTCACATGACTCTCCAGCCACCGACTGGAAATGGGCAAAAAAAGAAAATGGTGATTACTACACGATCAATGGATACTGGTGGTCTTCTGTATCCTTCAAAAACATGTTTTACAGTGATACGCCCCAGCCTGAAATCAAGCAACGTTGTGAAGAAACGCTCGACATCCAAAATGATGCCGCAGACATCACTTACTTTGCCGCAGACAATCGCTTCTCTTATAACCACTCGATTTGGACAAATGACAACGTTGTCCAAGCGAACACCATCAACCGTATCGTCACCTTCGGTGATAGTCTTTCTGACACTGGTAACCTATTTAACGGTTCTCAATGGGTTTTCCCGAACGCTAACTCATGGTTTTTAGGGCACTTTTCAAACGGTTTAGTCTGGACAGAGTATTTAGCCAAGGCGAAAGATGTGCCTCTTTATAACTGGGCAGTAGGTGGGGCAGCTGGCACCAATCAATACGTCGCATTAACCGGAGTATATGACCAAGTCACCTCTTACTTAACCTATATGAAAATCGCCAAAAACTACCGCCCAGAAAACTCGTTGTTTACTTTGGAGTTTGGCCTCAATGACTTTATGAACTACAACCGAGAAGTGGCCGATGTAAAAGCCGATTTCAGCAGCGCTTTGATCCGCTTAACGGAATCTGGTGCAAACAGTATCCTGCTGTTCACCTTGCCTGATGCAACCAAAGCACCTCAATTCAAATACTCAACTGAACAAGAGATCATTAAAGTTCGTGGCAAGATTTTAGAGTTCAATCAATTCATCAAGACGCAGGCCAAGTATTACCAAAGCATGGGTAAAAACGTGGTGTTGTTCGATGCAAGCGCGTTGTTCGCCAGCATTACCGATAATCCAGAGCAACATGGCTTTCGAAACGCGAGTGATGCCTGCCTAAATATCAATAGAAGCTCAGCAGCCGACTACCTAAAAAGTCACAGCTTAACCAATGATTGCGCAGCGTACGGATCAGACAGCTATGTCTTCTGGGGAGTAACACACTCAACGACCGCCACCCACAAATACATTGCCGACCATATCTTAGCGTATTCATTCTCAACCTTTGATTTCTAAAGCCTTTCGAATGACTCTGTAACCTGAGACAACACCTTTCAGGAGTAGAAACCAGATACAAAAAAACCGCCCTTCATAGGTAACACTGATCATTTAAGCATTTTCCTGATCAGTTGAACGATCCTACAGATG
>NZ_JBGOOI010000055.1:0-32490 GCF_041439605.1 Vibrio sp. 1F169
TAAATACCCAGCAACTCGCTGCAAAAATCAGCTCGAAAGATCAACACGCCCTATTTATACCTCATACAGCTATCAATAAACATGATGTGTAGGGTTCACTTGTTGATGAATCATAATAATCAGTTCAAGTTGTGTTTATCTCGATTAACCACTTTTCTGCTGTGTACGATGGTGACCGTGGTTATGCACATGACGGTTTGGGGTTGGTAAACGGCGAGCAGCAGATACAGTTGAAGTTTGGGCTTGTGAATACATAAAGGCACCTCCTCTAAGACATCGTGAACTACATATTCACTTTAATACTATGAAAGAAAGGTGCCAATTTTTAGGAGTAGAAGGAAATTAATTATTCCCTCTATTATTACGCTTCTTCGCTCGCTAGCGTTGCTGAGCGATGAAACATTCTAAGTTGTTGAATTTCCTCTTTCCAGATCGTCGAATCAATGGTTTCCAAGATAAGAGGGATACCATTAAAGCGAGAATCCGAGGCAATATACTCAAAACAATCCCAGCCAATCTCGCCTTTTCCTAAAGAATGATGTCGATCGACTCGGCTCGCAAACTCAGCTTTTGAATCATTGATGTGCATTGCTCTTAGATAGTGCATACCCACAATGCGCTCGAACTCAGCAAAAGTCTGCTCACACGCTTCTTTTGTTCGTAAGTCATAACCGGCTGTAAAAGTATGGCAAGTGTCTAAACACACACCAACGCGTGATTTATCTTCTACTTGGTCGATGATCTCTGCTAGTTGCTCAAACTTCCAGCCAAGGTTCGTCCCCTGCCCTGAGGTATTCTCAATCACCGCAATCACATCAGGCACCGCTTGATGAGCCAAGTTGATAGACTCAGCGATCTTGGCCAAACATTCGCTTTCTGAGATTTTCTTCAAATGACTCCCAGGATGAAAATTCAAAAGCGTGAGTCCTAGTTGGTTACAACGCTCCATTTCATCAATAAAAGCCGCACGTGATTTCTCTAGCTTCTCTTCTTCTGGTGCTCCTAGGTTAATAAGGTAGGAGTCATGAGGAAGAATATTCTCAGCACTAAAGCCCAACATCTTACAGTTGGCTTTAAACGCACTAATGGTTTTCGCTTCCAGCGGCTTTGCTGCCCACTGTCTTTGGTTTTTGGTGAACAGTGCAAAAGCATTGGCGCCAATCTCTCTTGCGCGCATTGGCGCCTGATCAACACCGCCCGCAGCAGACACATGCGCACCAATAAACTTAATATTAGTTTCAGGTTTTGAAGATGAATTATTGTTTGTCATTAAATCACTTTACACTTTCAGGATGCTTAATAATTAAAGGGTCGTATCACTTACAGGTCAATAAAAACACAACAAATGTAGTAAATTAACAACAAATTCCACTGTTAAATATTTTTTATACTTTAAAATATTTTGTAATTACTTTGTTTTCAAAGGTTTTATTGATTTAACTCAAAGTAATCACCTTGAAAAAAATGAGGTTTTTGGTTGTTTTTTGACTTAAATCAATATTAAACTACCACAAACTAGGTATATATTACTCAGCTCAATAAAATTCGAAAGTTAACACCATAATCAAACCACATAAAGTGGACTAGGAGATAGTTATGATCCAAGGTATTCAAATTACTAAAGCAGCAAACGACGACCTACTAAACTCAATCTGGCTACTAGACAGCGAGAAGAACGAAGCTCGTTGTGTTGTTGCTACTTCAGGTTTCGAAGCTGACCAAGTTATCTCAGCAGCAGACCTAGGCGAGTACGAAAGCCGTGAAGTTGCTATCGAAGCAGCACCACGCATCGAAGGTGGTCAACACCTAAACGTTAACGTTCTTAAGCGTGAAACGCTAGAAGATGCCGTTGCTCACCCAGAGAACTACCCACAGCTAACTATCCGTGTATCGGGTTACGCTGTACGTTTCAACTCTCTAACTACTGAACAACAACGTGACGTTATCGCACGTACGTTCACTGAGTCTCTATAATTTTTAGAGCTTGAATTAGAATACAAAAACGGCGCTCATTGAGCGCCGTTTTTATTTGTTCAACAATACCGGTGTAGGTTACGGTTGAACTCGACGAAGCACTGCTTTTAGCGCTTCAAAATCGTTATCTAGATCTTCAGACAACAACTCCATCACCGCGTGTTTTGCTAGCGGACCTGGCAGTTCAATGTCAGTACCTAAGATGTCATCAACCACTTCTTTGAATTTCGCAGGGTGTGCCGTACATAAGAACAGGCCTGTCTCGTTCTCTTGCAGTTGCTCTTCCAATAGACGGTAAGCAATCGCACCATGAGGTTCACACAGGTAACCTTGAGCTTTTAGATCACGTACTGATTCAGCACTCTGCTCATCAGATACTTTACCTTTACCCAAAGTATCCAGTCCCCAACCTTTCAGTTGGCAAAGCTCTTCGATACGTGGCCAGTTGTTTGGTTGGCTCACGTCCATCGCGTTCGATGTTGTCACAACCGTTGGTTTTGGATCCCATTGACCTGTTTCTAGGTAACGGGGAACCGTGTCGTTTTCGTTGGTTGCTGCAATGAAGCGTTTAACCGGTAAGCCTAGCGCTTTCGCTAATAGACCCGCAGTTAGGTTACCAAAGTTACCACTTGGTACAGAGATAACCAGATTTTCACGTTGCTCTTTGGTTAGCTGAGAAGCCGCCTCAAAGTAATAACAGATCTGAGCCATCAAACGGCTGATGTTGATTGAGTTTGCTGAGTTTAAGCCAATTTCTTTACGCAATTCAGCGTCGTCAAACGCGTCTTTTACGAGTGCCTGACACGCATCAAAATCGCCATCAATCGCTACAGTGTGAATGTTCTTACCTAGCGTACAGAATAGCTTTTCTTGCAGTGGGCTGATCTTGCCTTTCGGGTATAGGATAACAACGTTGATGTTTTCCATGCCGTAGAATGCGTGTGCAACCGCAGCGCCAGTATCACCCGATGTTGCCGTTAAGATTGTGATTTGACCGCCATCAGAAACCGCAGCCAAAGATTGAGCCATAAAACGGCCACCGAAATCTTTAAATGCTAACGTTGGACCGTGAAACAGTTCAAGTGCGTAAACACCGTCTTTCACTTGGTTGATCGGTGCTGGGAATTGGAATGCCGCATCCACTAGTTGATCGATCTGTTCTTTTGGTAACTCACCACCAATTAGAGCAGAAAGAATCTTTGAACTACGAGGGACAAAGTCCTCTGCAAGTAGTGCATCGATGTCATCGAACTTAGGCAGCTCTGATGGGAAAAATAGACCTTGGTTGCGGCCTAGACCTTGACGAACGGCTTGGCCAAAAGAGACTTGCTCATCGTTTTCTTTGATGTTGTACAGCTTCATAACTCACTTCCTGTAACGATCGAACCTTGCTTATCTAAGCGACAAACGTGGACGAATCCTTCTTCATTTTGTACGTAATTTTGTTCTAACCAGCGTGCAACACGCTCGGCGACATCTTGTTCTTTGCAAATGCTAAATAGCGTAGGGCCACTACCAGAAATTCCAGTAGCTAGTGCTCCTGCTGACGTTGCATATTTGCGTGCATCAGCAAACCCTGGAAGCAGTTTCTCACGATATGGTTCAGCAATCACGTCTTTGATCATCTTAGCGGCTAGCTCTGGCTGACCAGAGTGACAAGCATGAATAAAGCCCGCTAAATGACGACCATGGGCAATCACGTCTTGACGGCGATACTGAGAAGGCAAAATCTCTCGCGCTTCGGCCGTCGAAACTTTGATGCCCGGGTAAGCCATTACCCAGTACCAGTCATCAAAACATGGCACTTCTTGACTAATGATACCTAGCTCTTCCAGCATTAATTGCACACCACCAAGGTAACAGGGTGCAACGTTATCGTAATGTATGCCACCTGAAATCTTACCTTCCATTTCACCCATCAGAGCAAGCAGTTCAGTTTCATTCAACGGTTTGCCATGAAAACGGTTCAAGGCATCAAGCGCCGCGACAATTGAACATGCACTTGATCCTAAACCAGAGCCGATAGGCATGTTCTTCTCTAGCGTCATCTCTAGATACTTAACTGAGATACCTTTCTTGTCTAACTCGCGAGAGAACACAACCCAGCAGTCGTAGACAATATTTTCTTTGGTTTCAGTTGGCAGCTTAGAAACAAAGCTGCCTGCTGTTTTTAGCGAGAATGGTTCATCACCGGCTTTAACCATTACTCGGTCACCAAGCAATGTGCCATCCACTGGAGACACAGCGGCCCCCAGCACATCAAAACCTACACTGACATTGCCGATTGATGCAGGAGCATAAACAACAACATCCATATCACTTGAACTCATTCCTAAACTCCTAATTTCCAACCAAGAGTACGCATCACATCAGAGAATACGCCTGCTGCTGTAACTTCAGTACCTGCACCGTAGCCACGCAGAACGAGCGGGATTGGCTGGTAGTAACGGCTGTAGAATGCCAGAGCGTTCTCGCCATCTTTAATCTTAAACATTGGGTCATCGCCATCAACAGCTGCGATACGAACCTTACATTTACCTTCAGCGATCTCACCTACATAACGAAGTACTTTGCCTTCTTCTGCTGCGATAGCTGACTGCTCTTTGAAGTATGCATCCGCTTCTGGCAAGCGAGCCATGAACTCGTCAACCGTACCTGAATCATCAAAACCCGGTGGCAATGCTTGGTCAACTTCAACATCTTCAAGCTCAAGTGCCATACCCGCTTCACGAGCAAGAATAAGCAGCTTACGCGCAACGTCCATACCAGACAGATCATCACGAGGATCCGGCTCAGTGAAGCCGTTATCTTTAGCAATGTTGGTTGCTTGGCTGAGTGTCATACCCTCATCAAGCTTACCGAAAATGTAAGACAGTGAGCCAGAAAGAATACCGTTGAACTTCTCAAGCTCATCACCTGCAGAGATTAGGTTCTGTAAGTTTTCGATTACCGGTAGACCTGCGCCTACTGTTGTCTCGTACATCAACTTACGACGAGAGTTACGCGCCACTTCACGAAGCTGATGGTAGTAAGCCATGCTTGCTGTGTTGGCTTTTTTGTTTGGTGTTACAACGTGGAAACCAGCCGCTAGGAAATCAGCGTATTGCCCGGCAATACCTTCGCTAGACGTACAATCAACCAACACAGGGTTGATGATGTGGTTACGTTGAACAAGTGCAGCTAAACGCGCTAGGCTAAACTCTTCTGTCGCACTCGACATACGATCACGCCACTGTTCTAGCGGTAGACCGTCGCTGTCTAGCAGCAAGCCTTTGCTGTTTGCTAAACCACATACGCGAATCACGATGCCTTTTTCAGCCAGTTTGCCTTGTTGACGTTGGATCTGGTCAACAAGCTCGCCACCAACACCGCCAACACCGACAACGAAGACGTCAAGGAAGTGCTTAGAATTGAATAGGTTTTCGTGACACGCTTTGATTGCTTCTGAGATTTTATCTTCAGGGATAACAGCAGAGATAGCGCGCTCTGAAGAGCCTTGAGCAATAGCAACGATGTTAACGTTCACTTCAGCTAAAGAAGAGAAGAACTGAGAAGCAACGCCACGTGATGTACGCATACCGTCACCCACCAGCGTCACAATCGCAACATCATCCATGAACTCAACTGGCTCTAATAGGCCATCTTTAAGTTCGAGTTCAAACGCATCTGATAACACTTGCTTCGCTTTCACTTTGTCAGCCGATTCAATACAGAAGCTGATGCTGTACTCAGAAGAAGATTGAGTAATAAGGACAATAGAAACGCCTGCAGAAGACATCGCGCCGAATACACGACTCGCCATGCCTACCATGCCCTTCATACCTGGGCCTGATACGTTAACCATCGTTAGGTCACTTAGCGTAGTGATACCTTTGATCGCCAGGTTATCTTCGCCAGTGTCTTGGCCAATCAAAGTGCCTGCTCCCTGTGGGTTGAAGCTGTTTTTGATCAGACATGGAATATGGAATTGTGCGATAGGTGCGATAGTTTTCGGGTGTAGAACTGAAGCACCGAAGTAAGAAAGCTCCATCGCTTCTTGGTAGCTAAGTGATTTAAGAAGACGGGCATCATCCACTAAGCGTGGGTCACAGTTGTAAACACCATCGACGTCAGTCCAAATCTCACAGCAATCAGCACGTAGACATGCCGCTAGAACTGCAGCTGAGTAGTCAGAGCCGTTACGGCCAAGCGTTACTAGCTCGCCTTTTTCATTACCAGCAGTAAAGCCCGGCATGATATTTACGTGACCTTTAGGAAGCGGTGATTGGCGGAAGTTCTGAGTTGAAACATCCACATCCACCATAGCTTCAAGATGATCACCTTGAGCATAGAGGTATTCCACAGGGTCAATCAGGCTTGCTGGTTGGCCTTTCGCTTCCAGCACCGCTTTCATTAGCTGGATTGAAACTCGCTCACCTTTACTAATGATACGAGCATTTACGTGATTCGGGCACATGCCCAGTAGGTTAATACCATTCACGAACTTCTTAAGTTGAGCAAGAGAGGTATCGACTTGCTCTTGAAACGCAGAGCCATCTACTGACGGCAATACCGCTTGAATCTCTGCAAACAATGCAGCGAATGATGATTCGATCTCGGTGATCTGTACGTCTGCTTCACCATTTTTTAGTGCTGCTTCAATAACAGCAACCAGCTTATTGGTTGTTTTTCCTGGAGCCGATAGTACAACGGCTAGCTCTTCTTGCTGGGCATTATTAGCGATGATATCAGCCGCTCGTAAAAAACGATCTGCATCAGCTAATGATGAACCTCCAAACTTTAAAACGCGCATCCCTTTCTCCATAAGTCATAAAAATGGTACAAAAAAAGGCCTGTATCTTGTTGGATACAGGCCTTTTTTTTAAAATCCGTTACTTAGCAGCCTGCCCCAACAATGTGAATGTCGGTAATAATAATGGTGGTGGTCATTACTAGGTGGCTTACATGCTGCATATCAAATTCTCTGCTTGTGCTTTACTCTACGTGTATCAATTTTTACTACTATGCGTCAATGAAAAGTTGCGTTTTTTTTACATTCACACCGTTTTTCAGAGCAAACCTTCATTTAAGAGATAAAACACCCTGCATCAACCTGCCATTCAGAGACTGGATTAACTCATCAAACAAACATAAGTAATCAGTTGCATATATAGTCATAACAAAATGCTCTATCGATAGTACAGCGAACATACAAGTCCTGTGCTTTAATTGAACAATAACGTTCGAAAAACAATAATAATGACATCAGGAGTGGGAAATGAAGAGATTACTTATTCTTTTAGTCTTTGCTATGCCTGTCGTTTGTTCAGCGAACAGTTTACCGCTACTGAGCAGTTTGCCTTTGCTCCCCAGTCAAATCGATAGCTCTGCCCATAAGTTTTTTATCTCCACGCAAAGTGCATCGAGTGAAAGCTTTGATACTTGGACAGTAGACAGTGGTTATTCTTATAGCTTGTTTTCTGATGTGGATCTTTATGTCGGTACACGAATCAACACTGCTGCACTGAAATATGAGAGTGGATTCTTGAGTGGTGTTAGTTATCAGTTTTCCGAAAGAGTCTCTTTCAACAGCTCTCTACACACCTATAACAATGAAACAGAAGACAGTGATAAATCGGTAGCCGCAGAGCTTTCCAGCCGCGTGCAGCTAACCGATAATCTAGATATGCATGCCACCCTTGATTATGAAGAGTGGCAACAAGGTGTTGAGGTAGGATTAGGGTTTCGCTTCTAATCTATCCCACTTCTTTATCGATGAGCCCGTTAAGATTCAATCAACAATTCCGTTGAAATTAACACACCATTCCAATCGGCATAAATGTAATCACCGGGCTGAATCAGTTGATTGTGTATAGAGAGCGTCACATTCACTTGCCCAACACCGTGCTTCTCGGTTTTAAATGGAGAGGCTCCGAGAGCTTGAATACCAAGATCCATCTGCGCCATCATCGCAACATCACGCACCGCACCATTCACAATGACGCCTTCCCAACCATTTTCTATGGCTAGAATCGCCAATTGGTCGCCAAGTAACGCTTTTTGACACGAGCCATTGCCGTCTACAACGAGTACTTTGCCGCAGCCATCGGTCTCTAAAACCTCACGAACCTTGGAATTATCGTGATAACAACGAACTGTTACAATTTTTCCCCAGAACGCACCACGCTGGCCGAAGTTCTGTAATGGCATATTCAGTAGCGTGACTTTGCTTTCAAACTCATCACATAAGTCAGGTGTTATATCGTGCATATATCCTCCGTGAGTAAGGCAAACCTATTAAGTCAGGCGAGCCTCTATGCTTTTATATATTATTAAAATTAATCCTTTGTTTTCATTGTTCTATGCCCAATTTAATACGAAATAAAAGTTGATTGAGCATATTTATCTACTAGACTCTAAGGATAGCTTTCAGCTTCCTTGGTTCATAGTCCGGTCTTTAGCAAGCAAGATGTTCGAAACATCTCGAATAATCATTCTTATTTTGGTGCTAAATAGTCACCATAACATTGGTTAAGTTGTAGCCATACTATTAAAGTTTGTTGCGATACGGCAATTGATGTAAATCAACAAAGTGAATGGAATTAACATTCTCGCGTTGTTAGCATGCTGTTAACATTATAGAATCCTCTTAAATCACTAAAAGAATGATTGAAAGGCGTACTGGATCTACGTTATTGGGCAATACTTCAAGGAAGGCAGATAGCTGGAAGTAAGTGTTTTTTTGAAAACTTTAAGTTATCATCAAAAATACATTACCTGTATGTTATGTTTTGCCTAGAATTTATTCTATTAGCACAGTTTCGTCACAAATTTAGGTACCGCCAAATGCAAACCCCGCAGATTCTTATCGTTGAAGATGAGCAAGTAACTCGTAACACTCTAAAGAGTATTTTTGAAGCAGAGGGATATGCTGTTTTTGAGGCTAGCGACGGTGAAGAGATGCACCAAGTGCTATCTGATAACCAAGTTAACCTTGTAATTATGGACATCAACCTTCCAGGTAAGAATGGCCTACTACTTGCGCGTGAACTACGTGAGCAAGCAAATGTAGCGCTTATGTTCTTAACTGGTCGTGATAATGAAGTTGATAAGATCCTTGGCCTAGAAATCGGCGCTGATGACTACATCACTAAGCCTTTCAACCCTCGTGAGCTGACTATCCGTGCACGTAACCTTCTTAACCGTTCAATGAGCACAAGCTCTGTTCAAGAAGAAAAGCGTAGCGTTGAGAAGTACGAGTTCAATGGTTGGGTACTAGATATCAACAGTCGTTCTCTGGTTAGCCCAGATGGCGAAGGCTACAAGCTACCTCGTTCAGAGTTCCGTGCTCTACTTCACTTCTGTGAGAACCCAGGTAAGATCCAAACACGTGCAGACCTTCTTAAGAAGATGACTGGCCGTGAGCTTAAGCCACACGATCGTACTGTAGACGTAACAATCCGTCGTATTCGTAAGCACTTTGAATCTGTTTCTGGTACACCAGAAATCATCGCGACGATTCACGGTGAAGGCTACCGCTTTTGTGGTGACCTAGAAGACTAATTCGATTCGCGCTTCTGCCCGTTTAGTTCTTGCCGTCGATTAGCACTTCTAACCGATAGCACTCTAACCAGTTAGTACTTATAAACAGTTAGTACTTCTAGCAATCGAAGCGTGAACAATCGTTATTAAAAAGGGAGAATGCCAACGCATTCTCCCTTTTTTATTGTTCATTGTTCGCTAAGGTTTTAGTAAACCGTATCTACCTTCACGTCTTTCTCTACTAACCACTTCACGGTTTCGCCATCTTTGAGTTCAATCGCAACATCAACAGGCTTATCACTGTCGATCTCTAACTGCCATACAAAAGCGACTTCCCACTGCGTTTCACTATGTGTTCTTAAATCTAGATCGTCAGCAGTTACCAACAAGGTATCTGCACCCTGTTTAACCGTCACACTCTCAACCGCAAGTGTTGCTGGTAATTGTGAGTCAGACTCTAGGTAGATAGCACCATGCAAAGTCTTATCTTGAGCCTCCCCAATCGTAGGCATTTTGTTGTGCCACAGGTTGCTTTTCATTGTGACTGTCGCTGCAGATACTTCGACTTGATTATCTTGCTGCCATTCTACTTGTGGCGCAGAACAACCCGCTAATGCTACTACACATGCGGCAAATGCTAATTTTTTCATCATTCTTCTACCTTTGATTTAACCAACTCTTTAAGACTTCAATATCATTTTGGTATTCGTTATTTATTTCATCAACCCAATCTGAAATGTTCTCCCACCACGCAGGCATATCTGGAGATTGAGCTTTCTGAGCAACTTGCTGTATGCGTTTCAGGCCAATGGAACCTGCTGCACCTTTAATCTTGTGTGCCTCAGAAACGATACTGTCTTGATCTTTCGCAACCATATTGGAATTCAATATTTCCATATATTCCGGCATCATATCTTCAAACATCACGATACTATCCAAAACAGGTTTCGACCCGACAATGTCAACATAAGACTCTAGCATATCAATATCAAGCAAAGTGGTATCAATCGTTGAAAGAGCCGGCTTACTCGCTGTTACTTTCTCAACACCTGCTACTTTTACAACATCCTTTACTGTATCAATGCCCTCGGCTTTCTCAATAACCTCTGGGGCATCCTCAATCAACTCGCTGATGACATCCTGGATTGCACGAACCGACAGTGGTTTACTGATCGCTTCATCCATGCCTTTCTGGAAATACTCTTGCTTATTGTTTAATACATTCGCGGTTAATGCCACCAAAGGCGGCAATTGGCTATATTTCTCGCGGTAGTATTGGGCAATGTCGAAACCAGTCATATCTGGTAACTGGATATCCAGTAATACCAAGTCATAATCTTTCGGGTTGAAAACGATTTGTGCCTCTTTACCCGTCATTACCACTGTCACTTCATGCCCTAGGCTTTCAAGTAAAGAACGAGCTACTGTGATATTGAGCTCAATGTCTTCGACCATGAAAATCTTAAGGTTGGACTGCTTTCTTGGCGTTTTGATCAAAGCCTGAGTATCGTGATTAACTGGAACTCGAATCGAAATCGTAAAGGTACTACCAAACCCCTCTTCACTGGTGACTTCAATGTGACCATCCATCATATTGATCAGCTGTTGAGATACAGCAAGACCAATTCCGGTACCGACAGCGTGTAAATTGTCTGTTCCCGACTTTACCTGATAGTACATCGCGAAGATCTTCTCGATTTCGCTTTCAGGGATACCAATCCCGGTATCTTCTACTTCCATCGTGATGTTGGCAAAGTCGCCATCAATTTCAGCGCTGACCGTCATCACGACACCACCATCTTTGGTGAACTTCATCGCGTTGCTTACAAGGTTCCACAATACCTGTCTAAGACGAGTACCATCCACCTCAACTGCAGATGGGAGATCGGACAATCTTTCTAGATCAAACCTCAACCCTTTCTGCTCTGCCATTAACGCAGAAATGCTTTCGATCTCAACAACGAAATCTTCAAAATTGATAGGGGTTGGGAATAGCTCAAGCTTACGGCGGTCGAACTTATCCATGTCGATAATATCGTTAAAGATATTACCCAGTGTCACCGCACTCACCTTGATGGTTTGCATCTGCTTACGCTGCTCGGTCGTCAGCTGGCTATCCAATAACATGCGGCTCAAGCCGATGATGCCATTGAGCGGTGTTCTTAGCTCATGGCTAATGGTTGAGATAAAGGTGGTCTTATCGCGACTGGCTTTCTCTAGTGATTCTTGGTGCTCTTTACGCTCGGTAATATCACGACCAAAACCAACCAAGCCAAGGTGGCGACCATCTTTACTGTAGAAAGGCACCTTACGCAGCTCGAAGTAACTCTTACGTCCATCGGGGTATTCAAGCCATTGGTCATAGGTCAAAGCTTGGTTGTCAGCAAAGACTTTCTTATCGGTTTCAACAACTTGCTGGGCTACCTCTTTGCTGTAGACATCCCAAGGCGTCAAACCAACTAGCTCTTTTTCTGTTTTGCCCGTGAGTTCTTCAACCGCTCGGTTGCAACCTGAAAACACACCATCTTCATTGCGATAATAAATGAGGTCAGGCGAGGCATCGATAAACGAACGCAACAGCGCCGTACGTTCTGCTAATTCAAGCTGAGTTCGCTCACGCTGAAACACTTCGTTCTCAAGATCATGCATTGCTTCTGCACGCGCTTCTTCGGCTTTTTCACGATCTTCAATTTCTTGGTTGAGCTTTTCGATATTGAGTTGCAGTTTATTGTTGAGTTCTTGATCTCGCTCTCGCATGTCACCCAGCTTAGAGACCAATTTAGCCAACCTTTGGCGAGACTCTTCCAGTTGATCGACCACGACTGAGAGAAAATAGACCGCCCAAGGTGTGATCACTAAACCGAAGAAAACCGAACGGACAATGTCGATATCATCAACATTACCTTTGAGTGCGAGGGTGATACCGACTTGTACAACAACAGCAAGGGCAACAAGCGCTAGGGCGAGTAAGATAGAAAAGCGGACAATCCCCAATTTTACGAGCAGATCCACGTAATACTGGGCAAGATTTTTCATGGGTTTCATTTAGCGCTCCACGCGATAAGACTAGCAACATTCTACCTTGTTTGAAGAAAGTAGGTAAGCTAGCTACATCACACGCAGCAAGAGATTAGCGGTAATATCGAAGGTTAATCAACCAATATTAATACTAACCAAGCAATATCAATACTAGCCAAGCCACATAAATATTAGCCAAGTAATATAAATGCTAAACAAGAAAAAGACGGAGTCACTAAGTTACCCATTCTATAAAGTTAGTGAATAGAGTATGGATGCACTATCGAACGATTTCGACCATCAGATTTCGCTTGATACAACGCACTGTCAGCCAAGGCAACAGCAGACTCCATTTCGTCATCAGGTGTTGGTATATAAGAGACAATACCAATACTCACCGTGATGGAGTCTGACACTGTCGACTTCTCATGAGCTAATCCTAGTTTTTGCACTTCATCATGAATTCGACGAGCGACCATAAGCGCACCTTCTGTGGTTGTGTTTGGGAGAATAAAGCCAAACTCTTCACCACCGTATCGAGCCACGCAATCCGAAGAGCGATTCAACACCTGCTTAAAGGCTTGTGAAACCTGAATCAAAGCATCGTCACCTTGTTGGTGTCCATAGAAATCGTTATAGCCTTTAAAGAAGTCGATGTCACACAGCATAATCGTCAACGGCAATTTCTCACGCACATGATGATGCCACAATGTAGACAGCTGCTCATCGAAGCGACGTCGATTGGATACCTGAGTTAAACTATCCATAAAACTGAGGCGCTCAAGCTCTAAATTGGCTTCTTCAAGTTTCTGCTCGGCGAGGTAACGTTCTGTGATATCACGTGCCATGATCAGTACACCATTGGTACTCGATGCAGGGTCTCTAAAAGGCGACTTCACTACATCATACCAAGTAAACTCTCCATCACTTGAAACCAGTTTGTCGATGTAACGCAACGAGTTACCTTGATGAAGCACTTGATGATCACTCTCTGATACGCGCATATAAATGCTATTTGGTACTACGTCTTGTAGACGTTTACCCACTAAATCACTGACTTCAGAAATACCCAACGCTGCCACAAATGGCTTATTACACGCCTGGTAAACCATGTTTTCGTTGAAGATACCAATCGAGTCAGGGCTCGCTTCCAAGATGTTTTGTAAAATGGTGTCACGTTGTGCAAGTGCAACTTCAGTATCTTTACGCTTTTCCATTTCCCCACGCAGTTGTTGCTGCATGTCATGCCAATCCGTCACATCGTGACTTATCGAGAGCGTACCTATGGTTTCCCCACTTTGCGAGAGCAAAACACTTTGATAGGTTTCAAGGAGACACCCCTTACCATCTTGGTCTGTGGTCCATGAGCGCTCACTGACACGACCTTTTAAGGCACCACTAGACACACTTAAAGTGCCCTCTTCAGGGCGACCATGCCAAAACTTTTTAAACGCTCGATTACTCGCGACCAATTCACCCTTTTGATCGATGACATAGACCAACTCAGATAAAGAATCCAAAGCGGTACGAGCAACATTGAGATCACGAACCTCTTGGGAAATCTCTTCGTTGGTACTTTTATAAGGGGAAGCATGTATCATCCAAGCCTTTCTACTTCTAAAGTGGATCTTACGACCCACCAAGTTGATCTTAAAAGATTCAAATTCAGAAAGAACCCAAGACGAGAGATATTCAAACGTTCGAGAGTTGATGTGATCAGTGAGGTAATGACGAAAACTATTCTCAGCTTCCACTGTTGGAAAACGAAAGTGAGTACCTATTTGGCGGATACCAAGCAACTGCATGGCTTGGCGATTGGCGTACAAGATCTCGCCACTTCGGATGTCAACAAAATAAAGAGGTGAAGGTGTAGCAAGAAGAAGCTGTTCAATATATGACTGGTAACGTAAATAAATATGCCAGCAGATGAGACCTATCAGCAATAGAACAACGATATATATACCGTAGCCATACGCCCTATCCCATAACCAAGTCATTACCAGTTCCATCTGCTCTCAATCTATACTTATAAATTCTGTGAGGGAAATGTTACCACTATTTGTTGGTTTTATCTGCTGTTACCTACAGTCACCCATCCCTATCAATTGGTCGCGTTTAAAACAGGTTGCGTGTACTCGAATGCAAAGCCTGTTTTAATGCCTTGTGCGCCGGTTTTATCAAGCGAACGACCAATCTCAGTCATCGCCAACCAACGGTTCTCACACCATAAAGGGGAGAGTAGTGTCGGGCGTCTCGCCGCAGAAGATACACGATGATAAACCACGTCCGCTGGTGTGCGTTGAATGATCTCACTCGCGATATCAATGTACTCCTCAAGGCTTGGTGCTTCTAGCTTTCCTGCCTTCCAGGCTTTAGCCATAGTACTGCCTTCAACAATATGAAGCCCGTGAAGCTTGATACCATCAGTGCCAGCTGCTAATACCTTCTCTAGAGTTTCAAGGTTATCCGCTTTGGTTTCTTTGGGCAGGCCGACAATAAGGTGAGTACATACCTTGATTCCTAAAGCACGTGCGCGCTGGGTGATCGTTTCATACACAGTGAAATCGTGTCCGCGGTTAATTCGCTTGAGGGTTTTATCATTGGCTGTTTGCAGGCCGAGCTCTAGCCAAATTTCGTAACCTTGCTTAACGTACTCCGCGAGCAGGTCCAGTACTGCATCAGGCACGCAGTCTGGTCTCGTGCCAACACAAAGGCCAACAATCTCTGCTCCGGGTGCTTTTAGAGCCTCTTCATACATATTCTTGAGTACCTGCACCTCAGCGTAAGTACTGGTGTACGCCTGAAAATAAGCAAGATACTTCTTGGCACGAGCGATTTCACCCGCACGATCTGTTAATTGATCAGCAATACTTTGAACTTGAGTTTGTTCATCGGCAAAAGAAGCTACGTTGCAGAAGGTACAACCGCCACGGCCAATTGTCCCGTCTCGGTTTGGGCAACTAAACCCACCGTGAAGTGTCAGCTTGTGAACCTTCTCGCCATAACGACGTTGGAGATCTTGGCCGATAGTATTAACTAACTCGTGTAATTGCATATTTTCAAAGCACTCAAGTAAATAAGAATGAATATCAGTCTTTTTTTGAAAAAAAATTACATCCCTGCAAAATTCGACCAATTAGTTTACGCAAGGATTTTTGCGAGCAACCTATCAAATATCAATAAACATGCAAAAAATAAGCTCTATTTGCCTAATGTTGCACATTTGTTAGGCATTAAATTCAAAACAAAACGAAAAAAATGGTCTACATCGGTTAACTTTCATTGCAATTCGCCTAGACAAAATTGTAGGATACTTACACATATTGGCTATTTCTGAGTGTTTACTTACATCGAAAACTTGCCAATAAGTCGGTGATATCTAACTCCCACCTATATAAACCACTAGTTTGTGGTTAAAAACAAACGGATATCACTAAGGATTGTTTTTCTCGCAATACTTTTCCTGCGAGATACGGAAAGGATTCAAACCGCCAGCATAGGCAGGTTTAGACCCATAAATATAAAAGGACAAGGCTGACTTTATACAAATAAGTTGCGCCTAGATTTAACTGGAAGGATGTATCTATGGTAGATCAAGAGCAGAACTCACAGGGTCTGTATACTCCTGAATTGGAGCATGACGCTTGTGGTATCGGTTTTGTTGCTCATCTTAAGAATCGCAAATCTCATGATGTAGTAACTCAAGCACTCGATATGCTTGCACGTATGGAACACCGTGGCGGCCAAGGCTGTGATCCGTGTTCTGGTGATGGTGCAGGTATCCTGCTACAGAAGCCACACGAATTCTTACTAGAAGAAGCCGTAAAGCTTGGAATTAAACTGCCATCTTTTGAAAAATATGGTGTTGGTGTTGTACTTTTCCCTAAGGATGAATACAAACGTGCACAGTGTCGTGACATTCTAGAACGCAATGCACAGCGCCTTGAGTTAGAAGTGATCGGTTACCGAGAACTTCCAACTGACAATTCAATGATTGGTGCTGACCCACTAAGCACTGAACCTCAATTTGAACACGTATTTATTTCTGGCGGCCCTGGTATCACACCAGAAGAGCTTGAGCGTAAACTGTATGTTCTACGTAACTACACTGTTCGTGTATGCCTAGAAAGCGTGTCAAACATCGGTGACGACTTCTACATCAACTCTATGTCTTACAAGACATTGGTGTACAAAGGTCAGCTAACAACAGAACAAGTTCCTCAGTACTTCCTAGACCTGCAAAACCCAACTATGGTGACAGCTCTAGCACTTGTACACTCTCGCTTCTCTACCAATACATTCCCTCGTTGGCGTCTGGCTCAGCCTTTCCGTTACATAGCGCATAATGGCGAAATCAATACGGTTCGCGGCAATCTAAACTGGATGAAAGCACGTGAAGCAATCCTAGAGTCGGATCTGTTTACACAAGCTGAAATCGACATGCTGCTTCCTATCTGTCAGGAAGGTAGCTCGGATTCATCAAACTTCGATATGGCGCTTGAGCTACTTGTTCTTTCAGGTCGTACTCTGCCACACGCATTAATGATGATGATCCCTGAAGCATGGCAAGAAAACAAAAACATGGATCCAACTCGTCGTGCGTTCTACCAGTACCACGCGAACGTAATGGAACCATGGGATGGCCCAGCTTCTGTCTGCTTCACTGATGGTGTTCAAGTTGGTGCAACGCTTGACCGTAACGGTCTGCGTCCTTCTCGCTACACAGTAACGAAAGACGACTTCCTAGTGATGGCGTCTGAATCTGGTGTTGTTGAGATCGCTCCCGAAAACGTTGAATACCGTGGTCGTTTACAACCAGGTCGTATCTTCGTTGCTGACCTTGAGCAAGGCCGCATCATTTCTGACGAAGAAGTGAAAGACGGTATTGCTAAAGCACAACCCTACGAAAAATGGGTTGAAGAGAACCTTCTGAGCTTGAAAAAGCTACCTGATGCGAACAACGAATTTAACCAACCTTCTCCAGAAAAGTTGCTTCATAAACAACAATCGTTTGGTGTGAGCTCTGAAGAAGTAAACGAAATCATTCTACCTCTTGCAAAAACAGGCTACGAGCCACTTTCTGCAATGGGCGCTGACTGGCCGCTAGCGATTCTTTCTCATCAATCGCAGCACCTTTCAAACTACTTCAAGCAATTATTTGCACAAGTAACAAACCCGCCAATCGATCCGATTCGTGAGCGTATGGTTATGTCTCTGAACACTTACCTAGGTAAGGATCAGAACCTACTTGCTGAAACGCCTGAACACTGTCAAAAAGTAGAACTTGAGTCTCCAGTTCTGTCTAACTCTGAGTTAGAGAAGCTACGTGCAATCGATAACGAGCACCTTCAAGCGAAGACGCTGGATATCGTATTCCAAGCAAATGGAGACAACGGCAAGTTAGAGCGCGCACTTAAGCGTATCTGCCAATACGCAGAAGACGCTGTGATTGATGGCTACTCTATCATCCTACTGACAGACCGTGCGGTTAACTCTACCCACGCCGCTATTCCAGCAATGCTGGCAGTTGGCGCGGTTCACCACCATCTTATCCGTAAAGGTCTAAGAGCTAAGTGTGACATTGTTGTTGAAACGGGCGATGCTCGCGAGACACACCACTTTGCAACGCTTATCGGCTACGGTGCGAACGCAGTTAACCCATACCTAGTTATTGAAACGATTGTTGAACTGCAACGTACGAAGAAGCTCGATCCAAACGTACACCCGCGTGAGTTATTCGATAACTACCGTAAAGGTGTCAACGGCGGTCTACTGAAGATCTTCTCTAAGATGGGGATCTCTACGCTACAGTCTTACCACGGTGCACAAATCTTTGAAGCACTTGGTGTAAGCAAGTCAGTAGTTGAAAAATACTTCACTGGTACTGTTTCTCGTATCCAAGGTCTAACGATCGATGATATCGCACGAGAAGTGCTAGTTCGTCACCGTGTTGGTTACCCAGCTCGTGAAATCCCAGCTCAGATCCTTGATGTTGGCGGTGTTTACCAGTGGAAACAACGTGGTGAGAAGCACCTATTCAACCCTGAAACGATTTCTCTACTTCAAGAATCGACGCGTAATAAAGATTACGGTCAGTTCAAGAAGTACGCAAAAGCAGTCGATGACCAAGGCGACAACGCAGCAACGCTACGTAGTCAACTGGACTTCATCAAGAATCCTGCTGGCTCTATTCCTCTTGCAGAAGTAGAACCCATCGAGAACATCCTTAAGCGTTTCGCAACCGGCGCAATGAGCTTTGGTTCAATCTCACATGAGGCTCACTCAACACTGGCTGTTGCAATGAACCGCATTGGCGCGAAATCAAACTCAGGTGAAGGTGGTGAAGATCCAGCACGTTTCGAACGCAAAGAAAACGGTGACTGGGAACGTTCAGCAATCAAACAGGTGGCTTCTGGTCGCTTTGGTGTAACGTCTTACTACCTATCTAACGCTGATGAGCTTCAAATCAAGATGGCTCAAGGAGCGAAACCTGGCGAAGGTGGTCAACTACCTGGTGATAAGGTTGATGATTGGATCGGTGCAACACGTCACTCGACTCCGGGCGTAGGTCTTATCTCTCCACCGCCACACCACGATATCTACTCAATCGAAGATTTGGCTCAGCTGATCTACGATCTGAAAAACGCGAACCGTAACGGCCGTGTCAACGTGAAGCTAGTATCAGAAGCTGGCGTAGGTACGATTGCATCGGGTGTAGCAAAAGCGAAAGCTGACGTAGTACTTATCGCAGGTTTTGATGGTGGTACGGGTGCATCTCCGATGTCTTCTATCCGTCACACTGGTCTGCCTTGGGAACTGGGTCTAGCAGAAACGCACCAAACACTACTGAAAAACGGCCTACGTAACCGTATCGTTGTTCAGTCTGATGGTCAGATGAAAACACCACGTGACCTTGCAGTCGCAACGTTACTTGGCGCTGAAGAATGGGGCGTAGCAACAGCTGCTCTAGTTGTTGAAGGCTGTATCATGATGCGTAAGTGTCACAAGAATACATGTCCTGTTGGTATCGCAACACAAAACAAAACTCTTCGTGAGCGTTTCGACGGCCGCGTAGAAGACGTAGTAACGTTCTTCCAATACATGGCTGAAGGTCTACGTGAAGTAATGGCTGAACTTGGCTTCCGCTCTATTGATGAGATGGTTGGTCAATCGCACAAACTTAAAGTTCGTGATGACATCGGTCACTGGAAGTACAAGAACCTAGATCTAACACCAGTACTGCACATTGAGCAGGCTCGTGCAGAAGATGGTATCTACAACCAGACAACACAGAATCATAATCTTGAAGACGTTCTAGACCGTAAGTTGATTCAGGCTGCAATCCCAGCGCTTGAGAAAGGTGAAGCGGTTACCGCTCAGTTCCCTATCATCAACACGGACCGTTCAGCAGGCACGATGCTGTCGAACGAAATCTCGAAGGTTTACAAAGACCAAGGTTTACCACAGCCAATGAACGTTAAGTTCCACGGTAGTGCAGGTCAATCGTTCGGTGCGTTCCTTGCGAAAGGCGTTAAGTTCGAAGTAGAAGGCGACGCGAACGATTACTGGGGTAAAGGTCTGTCTGGCGGTACTTTGGTACTGTACCCAGATGCGAAATCTACTATCGTTGCTGAAGACAACATCGTTGTGGGTAACGTATGTTTCTACGGTGCAACCTCAGGTGAATCTTTCATTCGCGGTATGGCTGGCGAACGTTTCTGTGTTCGTAACTCTGGTGCGAAGGTTGTTGTTGAGGGTGTTGGTGACCACGGTTGTGAATACATGACAGGTGGCGCGGCAATTATCCTTGGCTCAACGGGTCGTAACTTTGCTGCAGGTATGAGTGGCGGTGTCGCTTATGTTTGGGATAAAGCAGGCGACTTCGAAACCAAGCTCAACGCAGAACTTGTAGACCTAGATCCAATTGAACAAGAAGATAAAGATCTTCTACTAGATATGCTAACGAAGCATGTTGAATTCACAGGAAGTGAAGTTGCTCAGTCTTTCCTAGACAACTTTGAAGTAAGTGTCGCATCACTAGTTAAAGTAATGCCACGCGACTACAAAGCAGTTCTTGAGAAGCGTAAAGCTGAAGCACAACAGGCACAAACGGAAGAAGTGGAGGCAGTATAATGGGTAAGCCTACTGGATTTTTAGAACACGGTCGTGAGCTTCCAAAAAAGCTCGACCCGTCAGTTCGAATTGAAGACAACAAAGAGTTCGTACTTAACGAAGAGTTTGGTGAAAAGATCAGTACTCAAGCATCTCGTTGTATGGACTGTGGCGTACCTTTCTGTCACAACGGCTGTCCGATTGGTAACATCATCCCAGAATTCAATGACGCGGTTTATCGTGACAGCTGGGAAGAGGCTTGGAACATTCTAAGCTCTACCAACAACTTCCCTGAGTTTACAGGTCGTGTTTGTCCTGCTCCTTGTGAAAGTGCCTGTGTTCTTGGCATCAACCAAGACCCAATCACTATCTGTAATATCGAGAAAACGATTGTAGAAACTGCGTACCGTGAAGGGTACGCAAAGCCTAAGACACCACGCTCTCGTACAGGTAAAACTGTCGCGGTTATCGGTTCAGGTCCTGCTGGCTTAGCCGCAGCTGAGCAGCTAAACAGCGCTGGTCACTCGGTAACGGTATTTGAACGTGACGAGAAAGTCGGTGGTCTACTTCGCTTCGGTATCCCAGATTTCAAACTGGGTATGGACGTGATTGATCGTAAGATCAACCTAATGGCTGAAGCTGGCGTTGAGTTTAAAGTGAACCAACACATCGGTGTTGATGTTAATGCTCAACAGCTACGCCAAGAATTTGATGTGGTATTGCTAACGGGTGGTTCTACGGTTCCACGTGACTTGCCAATCCCAGGTCGTGAGCTGAAAGGCGTTCACTTTGCCATGGAATTCCTTGGTCAAAATAACCGCCGTGCCAACGACTTAGATCTAAAAACAGAAGAGCTTCACGCTAAAGATAAGCACATTGTGGTTATCGGTGGTGGTGATACGGGGTCTGACTGTGTGGGCACATCAAACCGTCATAAAGCAGCAAGCATTACTCAGGTTGAGATCATGCCGATCCCACCAGAGAAGCGCCCTGCTAATATGCCTTGGCCTCAATACCCAATGATCATGAAAACGACCACTTCTCACGAAGAGGGTTGTGAACGTCATTGGAACATCCTGACTAAAGAGTTCATCTCTGACGATAACGGTAATGTAACCGGACTTCGTATCGCTGACATCGTTTGGCAAGACGCAAAACCAGGCGAACGTCCAGGTTTTGATGAAGTAGCGAACTCTGAACGTGTTATCCCTTGTGACATGGCATTCCTTGCAATGGGCTTCTTACACCCAGAGCCAACAGGCGTGCTTGCTCAGCTAGACATTAAACTGGACGAGCGTGGTAACGTTGCTTCTGAAGGCTTTGCGACCAACCAGAAAGGCGTTTTCGCTGCTGGTGATATGCGTACTGGTCAATCTCTGGTTGTACGTTGTATTAATGAAGGTCGTGAATGTGCAATTGCCATTGATGACTTCTTAATGGGTAACTCAAACTTAGAAGCGAAAGCAGATTCACTCATGCTTTCCGCATAATATTTCTCGGGCTAGCGTCGATGACGTTAGCCTAGAGGAAAAGCAACACCCTTCCTAACTTTTATGTTTGGCTAGCACTCGATGCTAGCCTTTTTTCTATCTGGCCTTTAACTCTTTCTCAATCACTCCGGCTGTGCATGTTAAATCTCGTTAACATCTAGCTCTTATATCTCATTGATCTTCATCGACTATTTCAGATTATTACGTGGTTAATCGCGTTTACACATGATAATTAACCATGAACTTGACCTTAAACACAATTAGCTATACGTTGTAAAGCTGATGAAAATAAAACCAATCGGTTTTGTTAACACAACCAATAACGTTTTAGCTAGCTAAAAACAAACTATCAGTTTATATAAGAACAAGTTCATAAAAAATAACAAGTACATGAATAGTTAGTCATTTACTGTCTGGATGACAGCGAAGCAAAAGGGAGAATTGCAATGGCTCTATATGATCCTAGTCTTGAAAAAGACAACTGTGGATTTGGTTTAATAGCGCAAATGGAAGGCCAACCGAGTCATAAGTTGGTGCGAACTGCTATTTCAGCCCTCGATCGCATGACACACCGTGGTGGTATCGCCGCGGATGGTAAAACCGGAGATGGCTGTGGCTTATTGCTACAGAAGCCAGACTCTTATCTCAGAATTATTGCTGAAGAGAATAACTTCAAGCTCGGCAAGCAATACGCTGTCGGCATGATTTTCTTCAGCCAAGATCCAATCAAAGCGCAATCGGCGCAAGACATCGTCAATAAAGAACTCGCTCAAGAGACTTTAACCGTAGCGGGCTGGCGTGTCGTGCCGACCAACACCGACGTATTAGGCCCAATCGCCAAAGATTCTGTTCCCAATATTCAACAAGTGTTTATCTCGGCCCCAGCAGGTTGGCGTGAGCGCGATATTGAACGACGCCTTTATATCGCTCGTCGTCGAATTGAAAAGCAGATCACCGAAGACAAAGATTTTTATATTTGTAGCCTGTCGACTCAAGTCATGGTCTACAAAGGCTTGTGTATGCCCGCCGATCTTCCGCGATTTTACCTCGATCTTGCAGACTTACGTATGGAATCTGCAATATGTCTGTTCCACCAGCGTTTCTCAACTAATACTCAGCCGCGTTGGCCACTGGCTCAACCATTCCGCTATTTGGCACACAATGGTGAGATCAATACCATTGAAGGCAACCGTCAATGGGCTAAAGCTCGCGCCTATAAATTCTCTTCACCGCTGCTGCCCGATTTACAAACTGCCGCACCTTTTGTGAATGAGACAGGATCAGACTCCTCAAGCCTAGACAACATGCTCGATCTATTCCTTGCCGGTGGTATGGATGTATTCCGAGCGATGCGTATGCTTGTACCGCCCGCTTGGCAAAACCACCCAGACATGGATCCAGAGCTTCGTGCCTTTTACGATTTCAACTCCAAGCACATGGAACCGTGGGATGGCCCTGCGGGTATCGTACTGTCTGACGGCCGTTATGCTGCATGTAACCTCGACAGAAACGGATTACGCCCTGCTCGCTATGTGATCACAAAAGACAACCTAATCACCTTGGCATCTGAAGTCGGTATCTGGAATTATGCGCCAGACGAAGTGGCAGAGAAAGGACGTGTTGGCCCTGGTGAATTACTCGTTATTGATACGCGTCGCGGTAAGCTATGGCAGTCGAACGAGATCGACAATGATCTTAAAGGCCGTCACCCATATAAAGAGTGGATGGATAAGAACGTTCACAAATTAACACCGTTTTCCGCACTAGCAGATGACCAAGTCGGTAAGCGTAATTTTGATGATGACACCCTAAAGACCTATCAAAAACAGTTTGCAATGAGCAACGAAGAGTCAGACCAAGTACTGCGTGTACTCGGTGACATGGGACAAGAAGCGGTCGGTTCTATGGGCGACGATACGCCAATGGCAGTGCTGTCTTCTAAAGAGCGCCTAATCACCGACTATTTCCGTCAGAAGTTTGCTCAAGTCACCAACCCACCGATTGATCCTTTGCGTGAAAAACACGTTATGTCTCTGGCAACCAGTATCGGCCAAGAGATGAATGTGTTCTGTGAAACCGATGGGCATGCTTACCGTGTGACGTTTGATTCACCCGTTCTGCTTTATTCTGATATGCAGCAACTTCTGCAATTAAATCAAAAGCATTATGGCCATACGATTCTTAGCATGCACTATGACCCAGCAGAAAAAGATCTCGAACAAGCCATCAACGACTTGTGTGATCGTGCGGTTCAAGATGTACGTGACGGCGCCGTTTTGGTTGTGCTTTCAGACAAAGGTTTAGAGAAAGGTAAGCTACCCGTTCCAGCAGCCATGGCGGTCGGTGCGGTGCAAACTCGACTTGCAGACAACAACCTGCGTTGTGATGCTAACATAGTAGTTGAAACAGCAACCGCACGTGACCCACACCAATTTGCCGTACTGCTTGGCTTCGGCGCAACCGCGGTTTACCCGTATCTCGCTTATGAAGCTCTGGGCAAAATGTTGGACGAGGGTTCATTAGATAAAGACTATCGCACTGCATTGCAAAATTACCAAAACGGCATCAACAAAGGTCTGTATAAGATCATGTCGAAGATGGGTATATCGACAATTGCTTCGTATCGCTGCTCGCAGTTATTTGAGGCGGTCGGCTTACATACCGATGTCGTTGATTTGTGTTTCCGTGGCGTAACGACTCGTATCCAAGGCGCTAGCTTTAGCGACTTCCAACAAGATATCTATAATCTATCTCGTAAAGCATGGACTAAGCGTAAACCACTGGAACATGGTGGCTTACTCAAATATGTACATGGCGGCGAATACCACGCGTACAACCCAGATGTAGTCAGTACCTTGCAAACCGCCGTAAAGACAGGCGAAACATCAGATTATCAATCTTTTGCGAAGCAAGTTAATGCTCGCCCAGCTGCTATGCTGCGCGACTTAATGAGCCTCAAAAAAGCCGATCAACCTCTACCTCTAGAACAAGTCGAGCCGAGTAGCGATCTCTTTAAACGCTTCGACTCGGCAGCCATGTCGATTGGTGCCTTGAGCCCAGAAGCTCATGAAGCGCTGGCCATGGCGATGAACCGCTTAGGTGGTTATTCCAACTCTGGTGAAGGTGGTGAAGATCCACGACGCTTTGGGACTGATCGCAACTCACGAATTAAACAGATAGCTTCTGGTCGTTTTGGTGTGACGCCACATTACTTAACCAATGCGGATGTTCTACAAATCAAAGTCGCACAAGGTGCGAAACCAGGCGAAGGCGGTCAACTACCGGGTCATAAAGTCACGGCAGAAATCGCTAAGCTGAGATACTCAGTTCAAGGCGTGACTCTGATCTCTCCTCCTCCACATCACGATATTTATTCTATCGAAGATCTGGCGCAGCTGATTTTCGACCTTAAGCAAGTTAACCCTAACGCCTTGGTTTCAGTAAAGTTAGTATCTGAACCGGGTGTAGGCACCATTGCTACGGGTGTAGCGAAAGCTTATGCCGACTTGATTACGATCTCCGGTTACGACGGTGGTACCGCGGCAAGCCCGCTGACTTCAGTGAAATACGCAGGTTGTCCTTGGGAGCTTGGCTTAGCCGAGACTCAACAAGCACTAGTTGCCAACGGACTTCGTCATAAGATCCGTCTGCAAGTCGATGGTGGTTTAAAAACCGGCCTCGACGTCATTAAAGGCGCGATTTTAGGTGCAGAGAGCTTTGGTTTTGGTACCGCACCAATGGTCGCCATGGGTTGTAAGTTCTTAAGAATTTGTCACCTAAATAACTGTGCGACGGGTGTGGCGACTCAAGATGAAACCCTACGTCGTGAATACTTCAAAGGCCTACCAGACATGGTGGTGAACTACTTTACCGGCCTAGCCGATGAAGTTCGCCAGTACCTTGCAGAACTTGGCGTAGAGAAACTTACTGATCTGATTGGTCGTACTGACTTGCTTGAAGCCGTTCAAGGCCTCACTGCGAAACAGAGCAAACTCGATCTCTCTTCAATACTCGAAGCTCCAGTATCTCCAGAAGGTCACCCACTGTTTTGGACTGAGCCAAACGCACCATTTGATAAGGCTCAGCTCAACCAACAGATCCTTGATGATGCAATTGATGCGATTGAGAAACGTCAATCCACCAGCCTTTACTACAACGTGATCAACACCGATCGCTCGATTGGTGCTCGTATCTCTGGTGAAATTGCCAAACGTTACGGTAACCAAGGTATGGCTGGCTCACCAATTAAGTTGTATCTCGATGGTACAGCAGGCCAATCCTTTGCGGTTTGGAACGCCGGAGGCGTAGAGCTATATCTGACAGGCGATGCCAATGACTATGTTGGCAAAGGCATGGCTGGCGGCAAAGTGGTTATCAAGCCGCACCAAGGCACCGCATTTACTTGTAACGAAGCGACCATCATAGGCAACACTTGTCTGTATGGCGCAACCGGAGGCAAGCTATTTGCCGCAGGTACTGCGGGCGAACGATTTGGCGTGCGTAACTCAGGTACCGTTGCTGTGATTGAAGGTGCGGGTGACAACGCCTGTGAATACATGACTGGCGGTATTGTTGCCATTCTTGGCGCAACTGGCGTCAACTTCGGCGCGGGTATGACGGGTGGTTTTGCTTATGTCATGGATAAGAATGAAGACTTCCAAGGCCGTGTGAACAACGAATCGGTCGAAGCGCTTTCTCTGTCTGATCTATTTATCCACCAAGAACATCTACGCGGCCTGATTGCAGAGCACTTAGAAGAGACTGGCTCAGTACACGCTGAAGCTATTCTGGCGAACTTTGATGAATGGATTCCGAAGTTCTACCTAGTGAAGCCAAAGACGGCGGATCTTAACACCTTGCTCGGTCACCAAAGCCGTAGCTCTGCTGAACTTCGTGTTCAAGCGCAATAATTGGAAGGAGCCAATCATGAGCCAGAATGTATACCAATTTATTGATGTGAATCGCGTAGACCCAGCGAAGAAACCAATCAAGATACGTAAGATTGAGTTTGTAGAGATCTACGAACCTTTCACTAAGCAACAAGCCAAAGCGCAAGCTGACCGTTGTTTAGACTGTGGTAACCCTTACTGTGAATGGAAATGTCCAGTTCATAACTACATCCCTCAGTGGCTTAAGCTTGCCAATGAAGGGCGCATTATCGAAGCCGCTGAACTGTCTCACCAAACCAACAGCTTACCTGAGGTGTGTGGACGAGTTTGTCCTCAGGATCGGCTGTGCGAGGGATCTTGTACCCTCAACGATGATTTCGGCGCAGTAACCATCGGCAACATTGAAAAATACATCAATGACAAAGCGTTTGAGATGGGCTGGAAGCCAGACATGTCTCACGTTGAATGGACCGACAAAAAGGTCGCGATCATCGGCGCAGGCCCAGCAGGTCTTGCAGCAGCTGATATCTTAGTTCGAAACGGTGTGAAGGCCGTGGTATTTGACCGCTACCCTGAGATCGGTGGCCTGCTGACGTTTGGTATCCCATCGTTCAAGCTTGAGAAAGGCATCATGGAAAACCGTCGCCGTATCTTTAGTGGTATGGGGGTCGAATTTAAAATGAATACCGAAGTCGGCAAAGACGTTCAACTACAACAACTTGTCGATGATTATGATGCCGTTTTCTTAGGTGTCGGCACCTATAAAAATATGCGTGCTGGATTAGACAACGAAGAAGCTCCGGGCGTTTATGATGCCCTACCATTTCTTGTTTCCAATACCTACAAGGTCATGGAACTGGATAACCCAACGCCATTCATCGACATGAAAGGCAAGAAAGTAGTCGTGCTTGGTGGTGGTGATACTGCAATGGACTGTGTCCGAACGTCGATTCGTCAACACGCTGCTAATGTTGTTTGTGCTTATCGCCGAGATGAAGCGAACATGCCGGGCTCTCGCCGAGAGGTGAAAAATGCGAAAGAGGAAGGCGTGAAGTTCATGTTCAACCTTCAACCATTAGCACTGGAAACCGATTCATCCGGTCATGTGACTGGCGTTAAAGTGATGAAAACAGCCTTGGGTGAACCAGATGAGGCAGGCCGCCGTCGTCCTGAACCGGTTGAAGGCAGTGAGCATGTTCTTGAGGCTGATGCCGTGATCATGGCATTTGGTTTCCAACCTCATGCAATGGAATGGCTAGAACCATTTGGTGTAGAGCTCGACCAATGGGGTCGCATCAAGGCTCCCGGCAAACAAGAGTTTCAATACCAAACCACCAACAGCAAGATATTCGCTGGTGGCGATGCCGTTCGAGGCTCTGACTTAGTGGTAACCGCTATCGATGAAGGCCGTAAAGCCGCAGAAGGGATCTTGGATTACCTAGAAGTGTGATTGGGTTTCCTTTATTACTCAGTTCGTTACTATAAAAAAGGATCCAATGATGGATCCTTTTTTGAATTAGATTCGTTTATCACAAGCATCACGAAAATACGTAAAACAATTACAAATAAGCCAATACCGATAACTACAATTAGAATTAAAAACAAGCCATAGGAAACACTATGAAAAAAGCCGCTCTCCTTTCTCTATCTCTTTTAACTCTAACCGCTTGCAGCCAAGGAATCACGGACATGAAAGACAGAACTTCATCACCTTGTGGAGACAAACCAAACTGCGTTTCAACTCAAGATGACCGTGAACAGCATGCATTGGCCTTGTTTGAGTTATCAGATTCAGCAAAATTAGATGCCATTGAGCAGGTTGCGCTGACCTTACCGGGCGCAAAAACAGCCAGTAAAACGGAAGACTACCTACGTGTTGAATGCACCTCGCGTATCATGCGCTTTGTCGATGACTTAGAGCTTAAGATCACTGATGGCAAACTGATCGTGCGTTCAGAGTCTCGCACTGGCCATTCTGACTTTGGCGTAAACCGAAAACGTGCTGAACAACTTCGTGCTAGCTTGAAAAGCGAAGGCTTAATCAAATAGATAAAAGAATACACAGATAAATCGTCTGTATTCGGATGAGAAGTGCTTCTGGGCAGTCGCTCGACACTTCTCTTCCATGTTACAATTTCGCTCTACTGTTTAAATATTTTTTATTAAGAGACTACACATGAAAATCGGCATCATTGGCGCAATGGAGCAAGAAGTTGCGATCCTAAAAGCAGCAATTTCAGACATTACTGAAGTTAATAAAGGCGGTTGTACCTTTTTCTCTGGTCAGCTAAATGGTGTTGACGTTGTTTTGCTTCAATCAGGCATTGGTAAAGTAGCAGCCGCTGTTGGTACTTCAATCCTGCTAAGTGAATACCAACCAGATGTCGTTCTAAACACTGGCTCTGCTGGCGGTTTTGATTCAACACTGAACCTTGGCGATGTGGTTATCTCTACTGAAGTTCGTCACCACGATGCTGACGTTACAGCTTTCGGTTACGAAATTGGTCAAATGGCAGGTCAACCAGCAGCGTTCAAAGCTGACGACAAACTGATGGCTGTTGCTGAACAAGCTCTAGCACAAATGGAAGATAAGCACGCCGTTCGCGGTCTTATCTGTACTGGCGACGCATTTGTTTGCACAGCAGAACGTCAAGCGTTCATCCGCAAGCACTTCCCATCAGTGGTTGCTGTAGAGATGGAAGCATCGGCTATCGCTCAAGCTTGTCACCAATTCCAAGTACCATTCGTGGTTGTTCGTGCAATCTCTGACGTTGCAGACAAAGAATCACCAATGAGCTTCGAAGAGTTCCTGCCACTAGCAGCACAAAGCTCTTCTGAGATGGTTATCAAGATGGTTGCCCTACTAAAGTAAGCGACTAGACATGCAAACACTGTTTGATCAGGTATTTGCAAATGGCGTGCTCCTTGTAATGTGGGGAGCACTGCTTTTTCATTTAATTTTACCTATCCCCCATGCCGCACATCCCACGACCTTATGGCATAAGTTTGCTGAACTTTTAGCAACCAAGGTTAATAACAATCAAAATTATTCCCAAAGCTTAATCTCAGGCACTTTAGCTTGGGGGTTAATGGTCTTGCCGACTCTGGTTATTCTATTGGCACTGCAGCCACTGGTTTGGCAATCACAACTGTTTGAATTAGCGCTGTTGTTACTCGCTATTGATTGGCGTAACAATGAAAAGTTGGCAAATCAGTTGATCAAAGCACTTGGCCGAGAAGATAAAGCCGCGGCTCGCCAGTTATTGGCTCCGATTGTTAACCGTCAAACTGAATCACTGTCATCACTTGGACTTGGCAAAGCCGCGGCTGAAACTATCATCATGGGTTACGCTCGTAATGTGGTTTGTGTTTTATTCTGGTACGCCATTGGTGGTGGAATCGCCGCGTTAATGTATCGCCTGATTGTTGAGTTAGCGCGTGCATGGTCACCAAGTCGAAAGCGATTTTCTCCATTTGGATCAACGGCAATCAAGATTGTCGCTATCCTAGAATTCATACCAATGCGCTTGTTTGCCTTGATGATTGTATGTGGCGATAAAGCGTCTCACACATTCAAGATGATGCTCGTTCAGAGTCGCTCTTGGCCATTGCCCGGCCCTGCATGGTTGATTACAGCTGTCGGCAACAAGCTTGAGCTGTCACTGGGCGGTCCTGCGATTTACGACAACACCAAAGCTATTCGAGCAAAATTAGGCGGCAGAGTCGCCCCTTCAGCGCTGCACTTGTCTCAAGTTCAAAAACTGCTGTTTGGTCGCATCGCTATCTGGATATTTTTACAAAGCCTAATCTTACTATTTGTTCACCAAGGGATTTAGAGTGAAACCATCAGCACTTGTTACAAGCCTTACTATTTTGTTTTCCAGCTTATGGCTGCCTTTGTCATTTGCAGAAGAAACACTACTGACTTCAGAAAAAGTTCAACCAGCTCAACGTGTGGTTAGCCTTGCTCCTCATGCCACTGAACTCGCATACAGCGCTGGTTTAGGTGATAAGCTTGTTGCGGTGAGTGAGCGAAGTGATTATCCACTACAAGCTGACAAACTAGAGAAAGTGGCGAATTACCAAGGCATCAAGGTTGAGAAGATCATCGCCCTGCAACCTGATCTCATTCTCGCATGGCCAGCTGGAAACCCGCCCAGAGAACTCGCGAAACTGGAGCAATTTGGTTTTAATATTTATTACTCAAAAACCAAGAGCCTAGATAACATCGCGACCAATATTGAGCAACTTAGCCAATTCGCAAGCGATCCAAGTATTGGCGAAAATAACGCTCAACAATACAGAGAGCAGCTCAACGCGTTGAGACTAAAATATAAAGATGCCGGACCCGTAGACTACTTTTATCAGCTCAGTGAGAAGCCGATCATCACTGTTGCTCAAGGGCACTGGCCAAGTGAGGTGTTTGAGTTTTGTGGCGGCCACAATATTTTCGAAGACAGTGCTTCTCCTTATCCTCAAGTTGGTATTGAGCAAGTTGTATTAAGGAAACCGCAAGTGATCTTCACTTCTCAGCATGCAATTGAGAATGGAACCATGTGGCAAACTTGGGAGGACGAGATCCCAGCAGTCGCTCAAAATCAAATTTGGTCACTTAATTCTGACTGGATTAATCGCCCGACGACGAGAACTTTGAAAGCGATCCAACAAGTATGCGATTTCTTCGATAGAGCTAGGCAAAATCACTAACTATTTGCTGCGTTTTTTCGTACAATTCGCCACCGACCTGTCCCTACAATTTCAACCATAAGAGCACCAGTATCATGGACTCCATGCTGCTTTATATTATCGATTTATTTGGCACTGCCATTTTTGCTGTCTCAGGCGTATTTGTCGCTGGCCGTCTTAAGATGGATCCCTTTGGTGTCGCCGTTTTAGGTAGCGTAACCGCGATTGGCGGCGGTACAATTCGTGACATGGCATTGGGTGCAACTCCCGTGTTTTGGATCACCGATACCACCTACCTTTGGGTCATCATCACCACCTGCTTGCTGACCATGATTATAGTAAGACGTCCCAAGCGTCTGGCCTGGTGGATCCTGCCAGTATGTGATGCGATAGGCTTAGCTGTATTTGTTGGCATTGGTGTTGAGAAAGCACTGATTTATCAAGATTCTGCATTGGTTGCTATTATCATGGGTGTGATCACCGGCTGTGGTGGCGGCATTATCCGTGACGTACTTGCTCGTGAAGTCCCAATGATCCTAAGAAGTGAAGTCTACGCAACTGCTTGTATCATTGGCGGCGCCTTCCATACCATGGCAATTACCATGGGGCACGACTCAGAAACTGCCTTTTTAGCCGGTGTGTTTACGACACTATTGATTAGGCTTGGCGCTATTCGCTGGCACTTGTCATTGCCAACCTTCGCTATCAAATAGGCTAGCGTTACAAAATAGAAATGGGCTCCGCAAAGGAGTAATGCCGATCAGTTAAAGCCAAAGTGATCGGTTGAAGGATCCTTCCGA
>NZ_JBGOOI010000056.1:0-30994 GCF_041439605.1 Vibrio sp. 1F169
GAAGTACATCGAGCGTTTTAGTCAATCAAGTGTCAACCCATATCAGGACGGGTCACAATTTTTTCATTTCGAAAACAGATGCAGTGTTAACACATCCCAGTTCGCATAATAGAAACCAGCAGCAGCTAAAGTCATTGCCATCATCAGTAAGATTGCAACTCGCCAAATAAAACGACCACTACGTGGAGTCAACTCCTTCTCACAGTCGTTACACATCATGATGAACTTATGCTGGTCTTCCAACTTAGCCTCATGCTCATTGACTACCTTATTACGACACGTTGCGATATAACGCAGTTTGCTCACCATATCGTGCGGTAGCCTTTCTTCACAGCTTGTTACAAGCTCATGCAATCCTTCGCCTTCGGCATGATATTGAAGCCTCAATAATTTCTCTATATTACGAGTTCTTGTCACCACTTTTTCAATATCGGTCATATTAGCCCTCCCACTCCACACTATAATTCTAGTCGAGCATTTCCCTATTCTTATACAAAATCACTGTTATTTACGAGAGAAAGAGACAATAAATAACAATGCTTTATCCCAAACTGGCCTCTAAATGTGATGTCTGCCGAAAAATAATCAGCTTGGCTTACAACAGTTCACGAATAACGGCTTGAAACACATATCCCTATTGCTTGAAAGATTAGAATAACCATCACGACTACATGGAGGTTACATGCCTAATTCACTCTTTTTTGCCATCTTTGCACTCGCCGGTCTAGCGGCTTGGGTATTTTTTGGTTTCTATCGAAAGCACTCACAAGGTGAAAATGCGCCAGAAAAGAAAGTGAACGTCACTGTGTTGGACAAACAATCCATCGACCTTCCTGATGCAGAACCTGGCCAAGAAGATCAAGAGTATTGGATTTACGTTCAACGTGGTGTGGTTGGTCCAAAACGAGAGTTCCAAGTCGGAATCCACTACTTCCACGCCCTGAACCCTGGCGACAAAGGTACCTTAACCTACCAAGGCGATAAGTTTTTACACTTTGCATTGAAGCGCTAAACATTAGGTACTTCAACTGTATCTTCTAAGCAATCCATCAGAAAGCCTTAGCACCCACCGCTAAGGCAATAACCAACGTGTTTTCTCTGACTTAGAGACCAACCAGCTCATCCATAACGCGCCAGCTCCGCTGATCACAATCCATAATGGAATAACCCAAGCAGGGTGTCCTTGGTACCAACCGAACTCTTTCATTGGCCATAAGAAAATCGGGTGCAGCAGATAAATACCTAAGCTGTGTTTACTGATAAAACCAACCACTTGATTGCTCTTCTCAGACAAGCCTTCACCATAGTAACGGCACACCATGAACACCATGCTCGCCGCTAATACGGTGTTCAACGTCTTGTAAGATAACCAACGCCCTACCGTGTATTCTTCTGCGACCAAACTTGCATCAACCACCATATAAACCGTGGTCAGTAACGCTAATCCACCAAGTAACACACTCACGCCGACAGTCATCTTGTTAAGTGGAACCATCTTATACAGCAGGTAACCCAACGGTAAGTACCCGGTGTACAACCACAACTCGTGACTCCAAGGGCCATCGATTTTCAATAAGAACAATAACGTTGTGAACAACCATACCGCCGTAAAGGCATAGACAGATCTATCACCGTACTTTCTGACCATGATCTGTAAAAAAGGAATCACAAAGTAGAGTGGGATGAAGTAATAGAAGAAACCAAGGTGATAGTACGTGTAGTGATGATAACTATTGAGCAAAACCTCCCAACTGACGTCCGCATCAAAACCCATTAGCGACCAACCTGATAGGTAGGTATAGAAAAGCGACCAAACAATGAATGGGATCAGTACCTTACCCAGACGGCGCTTGAGGTAGTATTTGGCGTCAAACGGGCGCTGATCACTCAGCATCAATGCACCAGAAATCAAGATGAACACAGGCACTGCCCAGCGGCTGAAACCATTCACCGTAATGGCAGTCAGCCACTCACCGAAAGGAATGGTGCTTAATTCATTACGATAAGGCGCCAAAACATGAATCGCGATAACAGCTATGGCCGCGACACATCGTGCTAAATCAAAAAAGAGAATTCGCTGCTTCATGTAAATGCCTGATTAATATTCAATCATTCTACTATAGCAATAAAAAAGCTGACCGGAATAAATACCAAGTCAGCTTAGCGTTAAAGAAGATACTTATCGCGAATTTAACTTATTCGACTCTAGGTTACCCGACCTAAGCAATGCGACTTTCACTCTTACAAATGAGGCTCATGCGGCTGAAGCTTATGCCGCTGAGATTTGCGGCACTTTAGGTAAACGCAGAGAGATCACCGTCGTTATCGCTAAGAATGCGAAGGATACCCACAGACACGCAGACAAACCGGCCATCTGGAATACCAAGCCCGACAATATCGTGCCAATCAAGCGACCCATCGCGTTTGCCATGTAGTAGAAACCAACATCAAGAGAAACCCCATCGCCTTTCGCGTAACTCACAATCAGGTATGAGTGAAGTGATGAGTTCACCGCAAAGATGGCACCAAATACCATCAATCCACCGATGATAACTAGCTCTGGTTGCCAGCCAATTTGCACCGCATAGGCAATACCGGCAGTCACAATAGCCAATGCACCCGCCCATAGTAGTGCTGCATGTCCATCAGGCACCTTGCCTTGTGCTTTACCAGTAATCTTAGGTGCAATGCCCTGCACAAAACCGTATGCGATGGTCCAAGCCGCTAAGAAGCCACCCACCCATGAGTGGTCCCAACCAAACACGCTGCCTAGATAAATCGGCAAAGCAATCACAAACCACACATCACGAGCACCAAACAGGAACATACGCGCAGCCGACAAGATATTGATGGATTCAGACTTAGAGAAGATCTGTTTAAACTTCGGTTTGGTTTTCGCTTTGCCCATGTCTGCTTCTAAGCTCACTAAACTGCCAATGAAGACCAAGGTCAGCACAGCAGCCATCGCGAGCACTGCGTATTGGAAACCAATCGTCGAAAGCAGTAAGCCACCGATAAAGAACCCGGCACCTTTCAGTGCATTCTTAGATCCGGTTAGAATCGCAATCCACTTATAAAGCGCACCTTGCTGCTCATCTGGGACTAAGGTTTTAATCGAGCTTTTAGCACTCATCTTATTGAGATCTTTAGCGATACCAGACAAGGCCTGCGCCGCCATTACCCAAGGAATGGTCAACATTGCGGTTGGCACCGCGAGCATGCCCAAAGCGACAACTTGCATCCCTAAGCCGATATTCATGGTCTTATTGAGGCCAAGACGCGCCCCTAACCAACCACCAATTAGGTTCGTCACCACACCAAAGAATTCATAAAAAAGGAACAGTGAGGCGATCTCTAACGAACTGTAGCCAAGGTCGTAAAAATACAGAACCACCAGCATGCGAAGTGCACCATCAGTAATGGTGAAGTTCCAGTAGTTAAAAGTCACCAACATGTATTGGCGAACGCTCTTACTTAGATTTGAAAACATAACGCTATCTCTGCAATCTAAACAAAAAGAGCTTTTAGATCATAGGTGTCCAAAAGCTCTAATTCTTACTTTCCACTTAACTTATACTCAAAATAATTGGAGTTGCAGCTAGGCAACAAGCAAGTTCAGCCCTATGAGCATAGGTGTTCTATGTGATTAGGGCGGCCGGCGATCCGGTGAACTTGCGCAGTTAACAACGCTGCAGGTTCAAGTATGAAGAGCTACGCAGAAGCTACGCCATTAATGTATTCAACCTGAATGGCTTTAGTGAATGCGCCCGGACGCAGTGCCTGCACCTCTTGAACAATCTTATTCATGTCCCAGCTCTTCTCTAACAACAGGTGTGCAGCCAGCAAACCAGTACGGCCAGAACCGCCCATGCAATGCATTGCTACCTTACCGCCGTTATCCACAATTTGGTGTAAAACTGGACTAGTCGCCCGCCACTTCGCAGCAAAATCGGTACCCGGTGCACAATCGTCTTCGATTTCTATTTGGAACCATTGCATGCCTAACGCACGTGTCTTCTCACCAAGTGCCGCAACGTCTTTGCTTGCAAGCTCATGGTCATCAAGTGCTGTCACGATAGCTTCAACGCCTTGTGCTTTCAGTTGCGTTAACGATGCATCTAGGTCAGCGTCTTTAGTGCCTGGGCACGGAGTAAGCACTAACGCACCAGTTTCTAGATCTAGTTGCCATGTTGGGTGTACTTGAGAATTCGTCATCGTCATCAATCTCTTAAAATTCTTTTGTATATAGACCGATACTCAAAATAATTGGAGTTGCAGCTAGGCAACCAGTAAGTTCAGCCCTATGAGCATAGTGGTTCTATGTGATTAGGGTGAACTTACGCAGTTAACAACGCTGCAGCTTCAAGTATGAAGAGTATTATGCAAGGCCAACAGTGCGAACTAACTCAGCAGTACGTGTTGCGTAGCCCATCTCGTTGTCGTACCAAGCGTAGATCTTAACCATGCGCTTACCGACTAGCATGGTTGATAGCGCATCTACGATCGTTGAGCGTTGGTCGCCTTTGTAATCGATAGAAACCAGGGGACGCTCTTCAAAGCCAAGAATGCCTTTCAGTTCATTCTCAGACGCTTCTTTCAGCATCGCGTTGACTTCTTCAGCTGTGGTGTCTTGCTTCACTTCGAAGATGATGTCGGTCAGAGAAGCGTTCGCTAGTGGTACACGAACCGCGTGGCCATTAATACGATTTTCAAGCTCCGGGAAAATCTCAACAATCGCTTTTGCACTGCCCGTTGTTGTCGGGATAAGACTCATGCCACATGCACGTGCACGGCGTAAGTCTTTATGGGGCGCATCAAGAATAGTTTGCGTATTGGTGAGATCGTGAATAGTGGTAAAGGCTGCGTTCTCGATGCCTAACTTCTCGTTAATCACCTTCACAACAGGCGCAAGACAGTTAGTCGTACAAGATGCCGCAGTCACAATCTTATGTACCGCTGGATCGAAGATAGCGTCATTCACACCGACAACGATGTTTGCAATGCCTTCTTCTTTCACTGGCGCCGATACCACAACACGCTTCACACCTTGCTCAAGGTATTTGTTTAGGAAAGATGCCTTACGGTGAACACCGGTCGCTTCAAGGACAACATCGCAACCAGACCAATCGATCGCATCGATATCGCGCTCTTGCGTAGTTCTAATGCGTTGACCGTTGATGATCATCTCATCGCCTTCAACCATGACTTCGTGGTTCCAGCGACCTTGAACCGAATCGAACTCAAGAAGATGCGCCAATGTCGCGGTGTCGCCAGCCACATCGTTAATCTGTACGAACTCAATTTCCGCCCAATCAAACGCTGCGCGAAGTGCTAAACGGCCGATACGGCCAAAACCATTAATACCTACTTTGACTGTCATACTCTTTTCTCTCAGTTAATTGCCTTCATGTTTGAAGCCGCAGTGTTGTTGACTATGCCTAACTGCAATCTCAACGATTTTGGCAATAAATTTAAATGTATTTAAACGCAACATTGAGGGCGTGAAGTCATGGCTTCTAGGCGCTCAATATCCTGTTGGTATTCAGTTTTCAAACAGTTCGATGCGATAAGGTCATCAATTAACTTTAGCATCCAACCCGGTAAATCTTGTGACAGACGGTAGAACACCCACTGCCCTTGGCGAACGTCAGTTAAAATTCCGTTTGAACGCAACTGCGCAAGATGGCGGGAAATCTTTGGCTGACTTTCTTGTAATGCCTGAGTCAACTCACCAACAGATAGGCACTCTTGGCGCACAATCAACATTAAGCAACGCACTCGCGTTTCATCAGACAGTAATTTAAAAAATTGGTGAGGAAGCATAACTACATACTCATATATGGATGTGCATATATATTAGTTGTAAAAAAACGCACGTCAAGGCGTGCGTTTTCATTGTCATAAAAGTTTAACGAAGAATATCAGAGCTTGTTGGTAACAATATGGCTCCAACGTCGAGCTTCAGTGAGTTCTGTTTTCACTTGTTCCACGTTCAACCCTAGATCAGCACAGTGATCATCAATCTTTTGCCAATCAGCATGTTCGAAACTTTCTTCAAGTGCTAATAATGCGCCATATGGACCTTCTCTGCGCAGCAAGGCGACCTTAATACTTGTGCATAACGGTAATTGTTCAATTAAGTTCTCTAACGACAGATCGAGCAACGCATCAAGTAATGAGAACAAACCAATCATAAAGGCTTGTTCAGTATGCCCTTTAAATACTTGGTAACGAGACATCCGTTGGCAAAACTGCGCACGCTGCAAAGACAGGCCATACAGCTCTTTGGGCTTTTTATCAGAGACATAAGACGCTACTGCTAGCGAGACAAACATTTTCAATTTCTCTTGCCCTAAATAAACCAAGGCCTGACGAAATGAAGAGATGGTGACCTCAAGGCGGGGTGACATAGTATTCACAAAGCGCAGAAGCTTATAGGATAAGGCAATATCTTTCGCGACGATGCTTTCAACACGTTGGAAGTCGACATCCGGCTTACAGACCTCTTGGAATAGCTCCATCGCTATCACTTGCTCTGGGCTAATATACTTAGTCTTTATGATTTCTGGCTTACTAAAGAAATAGCCTTGGAAAAACTTAAACCCTGCTTCTTTCGCTTGTTGGAACTCTTGTTCCGTTTCAACCCGCTCAGCAAGAAAACTATACTTCTTCCCTTCGTGCTTTTTGACTAACTCACACGCCGCATCCAACCCCATCTGCATGATATCAAGCTTAACAATATGCGTATATTGAAGGAAACGTTCCCACTCAGGTGTCGAAGTAAAGTCATCTAGGGCAATCATATACCCTGCTTGATAAAGCTCTTTGATTACCTCTAATAGCTCATCGGTCGGTTGGCAGGTTTCAAGAATCTCAACTACGACCTTATCTTTCGGTAAGCTCATTGGAAGACGGCGAATCAAGCTCTGATACGGAAAATTAATAAAGCAGCGTGAAGATGGGATCGAAGGGTTAAGCCCAACGGACAAGAAGTTTTCAACGATCAGGCGATACGTTGCTCGATTAGATTCAATATGCGCGGGGTAGGCATTCCTATCACCGTCACGAAACAGCAGCTCATAACCAAGCGTGTTCTTGTTACGGTTTAAGATAGGTTGTCGAGCAACGTACGTAGCGGTCATTTATTGATAACTCTAATTGATTTAACTATAACTCTATTACTTTCATTAAGCTTTGGCAGCAGCCAGCAAAGCGCCGCAACCCATGAACATACCACCAAATATTTTATTTATCTTACCCATTATGCGATCTGAGCGAATAAAACGTCCCATTTGTGAAGCTAATGAGGTGTAACCCAACATAACCACGCTATCAATAAATACAGTGGTCACTCCAAGCACCAACAACTGCGGTGCTTGCGGTTGTGTCGGATCGATAAATTGCGGAAACAGAGCAACTAAGAACACGATAGATTTTGGGTTAGTCAAATTGATAAGCACTGCATTTCTGAGCAGCTTGCCACTCGATAGCGTTGATTTTTCTTCTGAAGCCACCAAGCTAGACTTATCACGCCACTTTTGAATGCCTAACCATAGAAGATAAACCACGCCCACCCATTTGATGATGGTAAATGCCAAGGCGGATTTTGCCACTAGTGCACCAATACCCGCTCCCACCAGCATAATATGAAATGCAAGACCGAGCTGTAAGCCAACGATCGACGCAAGTGACTTCTTGGTGCCATAGCTGAGCCCATTGCTGATTGAGTTAACGGTACCTGAGCCCGGTGCCAAACTAAACAAAATCGCCGTGACGACATAAGCAAGCCAAACATGAGTATCCATTTGCATTTCCTTACTAGTTCTTTAATCTAACAACATTAGTAGCGATGACGCTCTCACATGCATCAGTTCAGGTAATTTCCCATGGAAAACCACAGTGCCACCCTGTTTTCATACACGCAAGAACCTGAGTTCGAGCAAGCGATTAAACACCCGATCTCCACCCTTTGGCAACAACGAAAGGATGGTTATGTTACATCATCTGGTAAAAAAAGGTTGTACTGGTGTAGCTTAACTTCTCCGACACACACCAAAGCTATTGTTATTTCAAATGGTCGCATCGAGTGCTGCTTAAAATACCAAGAGCTCTTTTATGATTTCTATCAGCAAGGTTATGACGTTTATTCATTTGACCACCAAGGTCAAGGTCAGTCGGAACGTATGGTAACAGACTCTGACATTGGTCACATTCACGAGTTTGATGATTACGTATCAGATATGTCTGACATTATTGCCAGTTTTGATCTTAGCAAGTATTCCAATCGCTACCTGCTCGCACATTCGATGGGCAGTACAATCGCCACTCGCTACTTGCAAACTCATCCCAACCACCCGTTTGACAAAGTCACTCTGTGCGCTCCGATGTTTGGGATCAATACTGAATGGTACTTCAAGCCTATCGCAATGCTTGTTGGGCAAGCTCTCACCGCTTTCTATGCCAAGCCGACTTATGCCCCCGGGCAACAGGCGTATTACTCTAAGCCCTTCGAAAATAACTTATTAAGCCACAGTAAGGTGCGCTATCAGTGGTTCCGTTGCTTATATGACGGTTCCCCTTCTTTGCAGGTTGGCGGACCAAGTACTCGCTGGGTATGGCAAGGGTTAATGGCAGCCAAGCAGGCAATACAACAAACTCGTCAAATCAAGATCCCACTGCTATTGATTCAGGCAGGGGAAGAGAAGATTGTGAGTAACGATGCTCAAGTGAAGTTCATCAATAAGCTGAAAAAAACCAACTCTGATTGCCAGTTTAAGGTGATTGAGGGTTCTAAGCATGAGGTGCTGTTTGAGCAAGATGAATACCGTAATCACACACTGGATGCTATCAATCAGTTTTTTACCTAGATCGAATAAGCTAATAAGCTGAGTAACCGACCAAGAAGATAAGCGCTAAAGAGGAAGAGAAGTAAGTGAGCTTTGCCCTCTTTTCTTGCATGAAATTGGCATACAATTTCCACCTAGAGATATTGTGGTTAAAACGATGCTAGCGTTGGCTAGTATTGATATTTGCTAAGCATTTTGCAATGAGGGTTAAATGACTATTCCTGCACTTAAAGATTCCGTGAAAATTGTTGCTTCTGATTTAGATGGTACGCTTTTGGCTCCCAACCATCAGCTAAGCGACTTTACCAAACTAACGCTTAAGAAGTTACACGAGCAAGGTTACACCTTTATCTTCGCTACGGGTCGCCATCACGTCGACGTAGCAGGGATTCGTCAAATTGCAGGGATTCCGGCATACATGATCACGTCAAACGGTGCTCGCGTACACGACCAGAACGATCAACTGATGTATAGCCAGGACGTCCCTCAGAAATTAGTTCAACCGGTTATTGATATTGTTCGCCAAGATCCAAATATCTTTATTCATATGTACCAGAATGAAGATTGGCTACTCGACCGTGAAGACGAAATGCTCGCTAAGTTCCATAGTGAGTCTGGCTTTAGCTACAAGCGATTTGAAGCTGATAATGCCCCAAGCGACGGCATTGCTAAAGTCTTCTTCACACATCCAGAGCAAGACCACGAATATCTGGTCACGTTTGAGCAAAAGCTAAAAGGTGCGTTTGGAGACAAACTGAACATCGCCTTCTCAACACCTTGGTGTTTAGAAGTGATGGCCGCTGAAGTATCTAAAGGCCACGCCTTAGACGCTGTTGCGAAATCATTGAACCTAACACTGGATAACTGTGTTGCCTTTGGTGATGGCATGAATGACGCAGAGATGCTGGCGATGGCGGGTAAAGGTCTAATCATGGGCACATCACATGAAAAAGTGATGAAAGCTCTACCAGACAATGAAGTGATTGGCAGCAACGCAGACGACGCCGTTGCTCACTATCTAGAAAAGCACCTACTCTAATATCGTCTCGTCGAAGAGATCTGTATAAATAAAAAGGCAGCCAACTGGCTGCCTTTTTTGAACCTTACGTAAAAAGCTCTCTCTAACGCTATCGAGAACCCAGTATTTCTTTGCTTAATATTGCCTGCCACTCTTGTTCGGTAACCGGCATGATCGATAATCGGTTGCCCCGTTTAACCAGTGGCATTTCTGACAGTTCAGGCATGGCTTTAAGTGTTGCCAAAGGAATTAAGCGTTCAGTCACTCGCACAAACTCAACATCAACCATTATCCAGCGCGGATTGTCTGGCGAAGACTTAGGGTCGTAGTAATTACTCTCTGGGTCGAACTGAAAGTGGTCTGGGTAGGCTTCTCTGGTTACTTTCGCGATCCCCGCCACGCCAACTTTTTTACATGATGAATGGTATATCATCACCAAGTCTCCAAGCTTGACGTCATCACGCATCATGTTTCGAGCCTGATAGTTGCGTACACCCTCCCAACAAGAGGTTTTTTGTACTCTTAGAGTCTGAATAGAGAAGGTGTCGGGTTCTGTTTTAAATAACCAATATGCCATAATAAATCCAATTAACGGTTGCTCCGAGGAAGATATAACATGAAGGTAATGAAAAACCCAGTGACATGGCTAGTCGCATTCGCTTTGCAAGGCTGTGTAACGGCACCAGATACGCCGCAACAACCTGAATTGCCCCCAGCAACCTTGGATGAACCACTGAGCATTCAACCGCAAACCTTCATCATGCGTGGTCAAGTTGTGGTAGGTCATGAAAGCCGAACCTTCACCCCTTGCGGTAGCCAACAACAATACTGGTTAGATTTAACACCAGAACTCGCATTAGAAGCGCAAGGGCTCTCAACGAGACCTTACCAAGCCTTATACGGCGAGCTGATTGGTCATCTAACCGTACCGAGCCAAACAGGGTATAACGCAGATTTCACGGCACGTTTCGTGGTTGATCAAGTGAATATCCTAACCGCAGAAAACCCTAATCGTTGTGACCAACCACTGCGTTCAACACGAGTATTCGGTAATGAACCCTTCTGGTCAGCAACCTTCGATAAAGACCAGCTCAAATACACCAAGATGGGCGAACAACCACAGCTCCTCGATATTGAATCAAGCCGCACCACACCAAGCAGTCGTGATTATCAATTAGAGGGTAAAGCAGCGCAAGGCAAACTCAACCTTACAAAAGAGAGTTGCAGCGACGGCATGAGTGATTCTATCTATGGATGGCATGCCAAGCTTAACCTCAATGACAGTAACTATAATGGCTGTGCAACGGTCTCAAACCAAGATCCAACATTGGACTGGAGCGGACTCTACTTCGCTAGCTCAACGCAAAACTCAGGGTTCTCTATCAACCTTGAACTCAACAATGACCACAGTGCTATCACGACTTATTCATACAGCAATGGAGACCCTTCTATTGTTGAGCAGGGCTTCTGGCAGCAACTGAACCAAAATCAGGTACAAGTGGTTATGACTCGCCACCAGCAACAGTATTTGATCTCCGAGCGTATCTTCACACTCGATAATGGCAAGCTAATCGCTGAAAAAGAGAAAGTGGGCAACGTGGTCTATCCGATTGCCAATGGCGGTCTGGTGCTATTCGAAGCTAAGAGTGCGCAAGCGCAAGCAAACACCCCCGCTAACGTTGATCTAACCGCTAAGCAGGTCAACTCCAGTGATCAACTTGATCCAAAAGTCGACCAAGCGATCCGCGAGTATTTTAAGATCAACAATACCGATCCAGACAACACTCAGTACCGTTGGCTGACCTACGATCTGAACGGTGATGGTAAGGAAGAGTTGTTTGCTCAACTCGATTGGTGTGGTTCAGGTGGCTGTACGTTGCTTATCTTTGAAAACCACCAAGACAACTGGCGATTCAATAGCCGAGTGACACTGGTTAAGGGCGATATACGCTTAGGTAAATCGCAAAGTCATGGCTGGCAGGATCTGATCTTCAATGTCAGCGGCGGTGGAGCAACACCTGCGAAACACACACTGTCTTACACCGGTGTTAGCTACCCACTGAATCCAAGTGTTGCTCCAGTTGCAAATGATGCTGATATCAGTGATGTGGTTCTATTTGCTGATGGCGTATCACCCGCACAAAGCGGAGTTAAGCTATAACTATGAGTAATCAACAAGCTTGCGGTGGTTGTGGCTTCACTCATCAATGTATTTGTCATCGCATACCAAGTGTTGAAAGCCAAACTGATCTTGTACTGCTCACTCATGAGAATGAACTGTCGAGAGACACCAATACCGGAAAGTTACTTGAGCAATCTATTCAGCAATGTCAGTCCTTCGTATGGCAACGAAAAACACCACCAGAAGAGTTGATTGCCTTACTCGAAGACAAAACATTGCAGCCTTTTTTGCTGTTTCCAAGTGACAGCAGTATTGAGTGCCAGCAAGCCGTGTCATCTGTAGCTGGAGACCGTAAGCCGTTATTCATCATCTTGGATGGCACATGGCAGGAAGCGAAGAAAATGCTCAACAAGAGCGCGTGGTTAAACACCATTCCTCAAATCCATCTCGATATCACGACTGAATCGTCATACACCTTACGCCGCAATCAAGACAGCGGGCACCTGTGTACCTGTGAAGTTGGCGTTGAGTTGCTAAAAACGTTAGGTGAAATCGAACCGGCTAAGTTGATTAACGATTACTACCAACACTACCTAAAGGTGTTTCAAGCGGATAAATGTGGTCATTCACTCAAATAGAGGAAGCCACGTAGAGGCTTGCGGTAAGTAACGTAAAACTGAAACAAAAAGGGTGAGCCATAAGCTCACCCTTTTTACATCTAACGTTAATCTATTGAACCGATCGGTGTTTCACGTGAAACCGACACTCTGGCTGCTCTTTGAAAGAAATTTAACTCGTTCGATTAGAACAAACGCTGCGGTTGACCAAAGTAGTAACCCTGAAGGTAATCGACACCCATATCCTCTGCGATTCGACACACCGGTTCATTATGTACGAACTCCGCAACTGTTTTAGCGTTCAGTATCTGGCACAAACTCACCAGTTGCTGAGCGATCTTGCGCTGTTTCTTATCTTTATCAATATTCCGAATTAAACTGCCATCAAGCTTTATGATTTGTGGTTCTAACTTCAATATCTCATCAATGTTCGAATAGCCGGAACCAAAGTCATCAACAATAATATTCACACCAAGGTCGCGGAAGTGATTACACACCTCGATCAAGCGACCGTAATCCTGAATTTGTTCCGTTTCTAACACCTCTAAGCCAATACGCTGTGGGTGACTGATTTTCTTGATGGCTTGCTCAAGGTGAAGAATGGTTTTCTCATTGCTAAAATCTTGTGGCGCCAAGTTAATTGAGAACGAATCGGTTCGCTGACTCATAAAATCAAAGGTACGCGTTATCATCTGGCGACTCAAACGTGTATAGAGATGAGTTCCTTCTATGATTGGCAAGAACTTACCCGGCACAATCAGTTGTCCATCTTCTTCAATTCGAACCAAGCACTCGTAGCTTTCTACCTGATGGCTGTGCGCAGAGACAATAGGTTGGGAACACGCCACAATATTCTGATTAAGCACCGCGCGACTGACACACGACAGCCAGCCAAGCTGCTCTTGGCGATGCTTCTCTAATTGAATGAGCGTCTTGGCGCTCACTAGATGCTTGTTCTGACTCACAGCGCTGCGCCTAGCATCAATCGCCTTCAACAACAAATCATCAATCGAGGTCGTAGGAAAATCTCGACGGCTGGCTATACCCGCACAGATGGATACCGACAGGTAATCAATATCAGGCAACCCCGTTGGTTCAAAATTCACATGTTCCGTTTGGTCTGCAAATTCAGAAAAACGCTGATGAATATGTTCTTGCCCCACCCAGCTATCAAACACCACCGCCCACTCACCGATACCAATGCTATAGAGCTGACACCCCTCATCAAAGAACTGCCACAGCGCCTTTTGAAAATACTCGCTTAAATCATGCAGAAGCTTGTCACCGACTCGATAGCCATACTTCTCATTGATTTGGCCAAATGTCGTGACTTTCAAAGCCAACAAATGACTATCGGTACTCATTTTTGACAGCTTTTCACGCAATACGCTTCGGTTAGGTAAGCCTGTACGGCGATCAATTCGGTAGCTCGCGGTCAATGCGGTCGCTTGCTGTTGAATCTTACTCGCCATGCTGTTGTTCATGTCATCGACATCAAGCAGAGCATTTCGTATCAATGAAAACAGAGGGGAAATATTGGTCGCGGGTTGTGTCTCTAATGGCAATACCGCCTTGCCTTCACCTTCCCTAAGCGCAAGATAAGTGAGGCTATGATGCAAAATTCGTTGCTGGTCATTATCTTGATAGAGCTCTCCCATGCAGTACACGCCATAGGTGTCCGCTAATGCTTGGAAAACCTCAACCTCTTGGTTGCCATCAATGAAATCAATGCGCGAAGTGCAGTTATAGATAAAAAACTGTTCTGGTTTATGGGAAGTAATCTGTTGAACGCCCAGTCGGATTTGTTCTAGGGTCAATGAAGGGTGGTCATAACAAAACCGCACCTCATCACCAACCTGAAACGACCCACTGAATTCTATCTCTCCGCCCTCTGTCACCTTGAGCGGTAAGTGAGTGTTCTGGTCTTTGGGTTCACCGACCATCAAGGGGAAGTTATACAGTTGCTCAAAAGGGATTTCGAGACCGTCAGCGAGGTAACGATTATAGACTTCTCGGACAGGTATACCGTCCAATTCAGCTAGCCGATTATCTTGAGCGCCAGTCACTCGGAAGGTACGACCAATGGGGTTCCATTCGCAGTAATACCCCTTAGTAATTGCGAGTTCAACACTGTGCAGTGCTAACATCACATAGGCATTTTCATAGCAAATACCATCGAGCATCACCCATCGTCCATGCTCTGTAATGGTCGATGCACCGCCACAAATAGGTAATGAATATATCGACTGCTCAAACGCTGAAAATAGATCTTGGTTATTTATCTGCAAGCGATCGGCGAAACAGATAATGCTTTGAGTATCAGCATTACATTCAAGCTGCTGCCACATCGCTTGGCTATCCCGTCGAGGCTGCTCGCTATATTCGACAACCCCACAAGTGTAAGACGTCGCCTCAAAGCGAGTAACAATAACATGGAGACCTTTATGCAGGATCACACCTTGGCTGATGTAGTGATTAGCGCTACAACCAATCAATTTGGCGTTGGGGAAATTCGACTGAATTACTTGGCAGGCAGCCAACACCGAATCTTTCTCGAAAGAAGAAAACACCTGAATCAGTAGATTGTCATGTTGATGAAAATCTATCTTTTGCAATTCACGCTGGGTGCACTTAATGTCTTGTATCTGGAAAGAGGTCGATTGCATATTCACATTAATCGTTACGTTAATGATTTGTTATTGTGCTTATTATAGATAAAGCTTGCACGGAATACTTACAATCGTCTTATAAATAATGTGACGCTAGTTAGACATCATTCATTCCACTAAAGAGCCATCATCTGTGCCCGTGCAGTGCTTTAAAAGCAAGTCACATTAGGACGTTGAGGGCTTTAACAACTAAAACAGTCGCTTAGGCTCACCAAAGTAATAACCTTGCAGATAATCGACACCCATTTGCTCTGCAATTTCACAAACCTGTTGGTTATGGACAAATTCGGCAACTGTTTTGGCGTTAAACACCTGACACAAGCGTACTAATTGAGAGGCGATATTCCTTTGCTTTGGGTCTTTGTCGATATTGCGAATCAAGCTACCGTCGAGCTTAATGATCTGCGGCTCAAGTTTAATGATCTCATCAATATTGGAATAACCAGAACCAAAGTCATCAACAATGATTCTCGCCCCAAGAGCACGGAAGTGATCACACACTTCTATCATGCGGCCATAATCTTTGATCTGTTCAGACTCGAGAACCTCTAGACCAAGTCTAGTGGGGTCGTTCATACCACTAATCGCTGACTCGAGAACCTCAAGCGTCTTATCGCTCAGTAAGTCTTGTGGGGATAGGTTGATTGAAAAAGAACTCTGCTTATTTGCCATGTAGCCAATGGTGTTTCGAATCATGTGCCGGCTAAGGCGAGTATAGAGATGCGTGTCAGCAATAATGGGTAAGAACTTACCAGGGAGTACAATGGTACCATCCGACTCCATGATTCTGACCAAGCACTCTTGGCCAATCATTTCGTGAGTACCAGACGCTACAATCGGCTGTGAGTAGGTGATAATGTTCTGATCTAAGATTGCGCGGCTTACACAGCTCAGCCAGCCTAGTTGTTCTTTACGATCTTCCTCACTCACCTGAATGTTTTTGGCATTAGTGATGTGAGTATTGTTCCGCACCCCGTAGCGTCGAGCTTCAATCGCTTTCAACAAGATCTCATCACCGCTATCAGCTAAGAAATCACAGCGACTAGCGAAACCACCACACAGAGAAACCGAAAGGTAGTCTATGTCGGTTAATCCATATGGCTCAAAATTAATATGCTCAATACCATCAGCAAACTCGACGAAACGTTGCTCTATCTTCACGCTATCGACACTCGCGTTAAAGATAATTGCCCACTCACCGACACCAATACTGAACAGTTCAACCTTTACCTTGGATTCCTTAGCCACACTAAGGTGCAATCGGTCGACAAAATGATTCGACAGATCAAGCAGTAATTGGTCACCCACTTGATAACCGTATTTTTCGTTAACTTGATGAAAATTAGTCAGCTTCAGCGTCAACAGATGTTCATTGAATAAAATCGTATTGAGGCGTTCTTTTAATACAATACGGTTGGGTAGCCCAGTGCGAGAGTCAATACGGTAGCTTTCAGTTAAGCGACGTGCCTGTTGATGGAGTTTGTTCTCCATCTGAGTGTTCATACTGTCGAGGTCTGCGACCGCATTTCTGACTAAGTTGAGTAGTGGCGATACCGTTGAGTCTCGCTTGAAATCTTCGCAACGAAATTCATTAATCTCGTCCGACTCTCTCATCGCAATATAGGTAAGGCTGTGATGCAGTATCTCTTGGCGATCGTCGTTGCGATATAGTTCGCCCATGCAGTATGCACCACACGCGTTTACTATCCCTTCAAATGGTTTGAGCTCAAGTTTACTGTCGATAAATTCTAGTCGAGATACACAGTTATAGATGATCACCGATTCAGGCTGATACACGGCAAGCATCTCAGCGCCGTGACGCACTTTTTCTGCGGTCAAAGAAGGATGGTTATAACAAAACTGGGCCTCTTCGCCGACATGCCAAGGGCTATCAAACTCAATACTACCATCATCATTAATACGTAGAGGCGTCGAGATGCACTTCTTTCTGCCGAGCTCTCGATACAGGGGGAAGCTCATCAACTGACTAAAAGGGAGATCTTTACCATCAGCAAGGTAATGTTTGAACACCTCGATAGCCGGCTTGTCATTCAACGCATATAAACGATTTCCAACTGCGTGTGTCACTCGCAATTTCATCCCAATAGGATTCCACTCAGAATACGCGTCCGACCAAATCTTTAAGCTAGGGTTAGTCAATGCAACCGCAACACAAGCATGTTGGTAGGTTTGCTCATTATGCATAACCCAACGGCCATATTCATTCTCGTGGCACAGCCCACCAGCAACTGGTAGTGCGTAAGGTAAACTCTCAAAGGCGCTATAAATAGGATAGTCACGCCCTTCAACCTGATCGCACAAGCTGATAACCGTTTTGGTTTCTTCTGTAAGGTTTAATTGAGAAGCGAGATCTTGGCTGTCTTGATTTGGGTTTCCGGTAAACGTCTGAACTGTAGACGTTAAATGGGTATCGTTAAATTCACTGACGACGACTAAGGTACATTCATGCTTCAGGCTGTTATCACAGATAACATAACGGGCGCTCTGACCGATTAACGTCGCATGCCCTATACGATTGAGGGCTGCATTGGCAATTCGACGAGCGATATCAGAGGACTGAGCAGAGAAAATTTGAATAAGGTACTGTTTGCTGTCACACCACTCTCGCTGATCAAATTGAGACTTAAATAACTCCTCAGTATTTGCGAGAAATGTAAATGTTTGCATGCCAACCCTTGTTCGAAATCGAGTGAAATGAGAACCCGCACTACTATGAATCAAAAATTTCGATCAAAAGTAGTCGCCAATTATCCTAGCCTAAACAGGCATTTAATTGTGACTAATGTAACAATTCAATATCATAAATGCGACACATTAAGCTTACTACGGCCATTAAGTTAATCGCATAAGATCACTAAGTTGCTCTATTTCAACATCAGGCAGCACTGTTGCCTTCGGGGAATCATATAAATTGGAACCAGTATCATTAAACCAGCATGCTTGGAAACCATTTGTCTTAGCTCCATAGGCATCGGTTCTAAGATGGTCACCAACATGGAGAATATTCTCAGCGTCACAATTTAGGTATTGCTGAGCTTTATCAAACATATCAGGGTAGGGTTTTGCTCTGCCGTCAGGACCGGCTTTAAGGATTAATTGGAAGTACTGCCCCAAGCCAATTTTATGTGGGTCGACATTGCCATTAGTAATCGCAACTAAAGGAATACGTTGGCTCAGCTCAGCCATCACTCGATGCGTTTCTTGTGGCACATCCACCTGATTACGCAGCCACAAGGCGTGTTCTATGCCTTCACGAGCCGCTTGTTCTGCTTGCTGCTGAGAATACCCCAGTTGTAACAAACCACGCTTAATCTGTGTTTCTCGCCACACGGTGACATCATGCTTTAACGCTGGGTTTTCAGAGGCGACTTGCTGTTTGATACCTTGCCACTCTTCTAACGAAAGAGAAGCAGACACAGGATGCTTTTGATAAAGCCACTGCGCCATCTCTTTCTCAACTTTCATGATCACAGGCCAGTTGTCGTACAAGGTATCATCCAAATCAAAGGTCATGGCTTTGATGGGCTTTAACCCTCGATAAATTCGCATAGTTAAACCTTTAATCTAATCTTTATTCTTCTTACGCGCTCTTGGATGAGCTTGGTCATAAGCTTGTGCTAAATGTTGGAAATCTAAGTGAGTGTACACTTGGGTTGTCGAGATGTTTTCATGCCCGAGCAACTCTTGAACCGCACGAAGGTTTTGGCTTGATTCAAGCACATGCGTTGCAAACGAGTGACGCAGTTTATGCGGGCTGATGTGACTCGCGACAGATTGCTTCTTGCCCCACTCTTCCATGCGCTTTTGCACGCTGCGATGAGAGATACGAGTCCCTAACTTCGAGACAAACAGTGCAGGCTCACCCGGCGAAGCGAGTTCACCACGAACTTTGAGCCATTTATCAACCCACTCTTTCGCTAAACCAGAAAAAGGCGCTTTGCGTTCTTTGTCGCCTTTACCAATCACTCGGATTTCGCCTTGTCGACCCAATACATCTTTAAGATTGATACCGACCAGCTCAGCCAAACGTAATCCAGCACCATACATCACTTCCATCATCGCTCGGTCGCGAATTGACAGTGGGTCGTCCTCATTCACATCAAGCAGCTGCCCGACTTCATCAACATCGAGGTTTTTAGGCAAAGGACGCTGTTTGCGAGGTGCTGAAACCCCTTTGGCTGGATTGGCGGTCATTTCGCCACGCAAGACAAGGAAATCAAAGAAGCTGCGCAGTGACGATAAGCGAGTCGCAATACTGCTCGCTTTCATTCCTTCGCGCATGCCTTTACTTGCAAGTTGTCTTACCCACGCCGCATCAACTTGCCCCCAGTCCGTTAGTCCCAGAGTGACTAAATAAGCGGCCATGGTTTCAAGTTGTTGTTTGTAGTTACGTTGGGTGTGTAAGCTGAGTCCCTTCTCACTTCTAAGATATTCATAGAAGCGAGAAAGAGGCTTTTGAAGGCTGTTAGGAAGAGGTATTTTGGGCTCTAGGCTCATTATTTATCTGCCAAGGTAAGGTGTCCGCCAAATGAGCGACAACAAGTGCTAAATGGCGTAAAAAGAGCGTGTCCATATGAGGCTGGAAGTGGCCGCCATCTTCACTAGAAAAAGCGAGTACACCCAGCGGAGATCGCTTAGCAAGGGGTAGCACTACATAAGAGCCTAGCTCTGGAACTGGATAATCACCAAACAAATCGTGTCTGTCTGCCTTTCTCAATCGCCCTAGATAAGCATCTTTGCCATTGAAATGGTTAAGTGAAAATTTCGAGTAACGCTCTTCATTCAGCTGATAAAAACCTAATTGTGAGAGAACTCGTACATGAGCCTTAAGCCCTAGTTCCAACGCTTTTTGTTCAACAGCCTTGATAACCTGAATGAAGTCACTGCATTTCAACACTTGAGTTTGCAGATCCATGAATTCATAGAAAGTTTTATCGTTATTCGCCGCTAGTGACATCAGGCCAGTGATCTCTTCTTCCAGCTCTTCGATTCTATGACGCTGACGTTTAAGCTGAATCTCAACCAGAGAAACAGCGCCCTGCTCAACATTATTAATAGCAAGGCGATCAACCAAATCTTTCCTGTTTTGAAAGAAATCTGGGTTATCACGTAAATATTCCGCAACCACCTCTGCAGTCAGAGTGTCGCCTTCAACGTAAGACAAAACCTATCCTTTATTTTTTATAAATCTATTTGTTATATCGTTATTAGCAAGAAAGTTGACCATCAAACACATGCGTTGCTGGGCCAGTCATCAACAGAGGTTTCCCTGGGCCTTGCCAGCTAATGTGTAAGTCACCACCAGGTAGACGAACCTTCACATTCTCAGCCAGTAAGCCTTGTGTTATACCAACAGCAACTGCACCACATGCGCCACTGCCACATGCCTGAGTTTCACCCGCACCACGTTCGTAGACACGCAAGCGAACCTCTTCACGGTTAACCACTTGCATAAAGCCAGCATTAACACGCTCAGGAAAACGTTCGTGAGATTCAAGCAGCGGACCTAAGGTATCCACATCAGCAGTATCGACGTCATCAACTACGGTAACCACATGTGGGTTACCCATGCTAACAGCACCACAGAACAAGGTGTGTACATCCGTTCTTAGGATATACGTCTTTTCTGGCTGCTTCGCCTTAAATGGAATCTTGCCCGGTTCGAACTCAGGAATACCCATGTTGACAGTGATTAAATCATTGTCTTCAATCTTAAGAACCATTTTCCCTTTCTTGGTGCTCACGTTGATGCTGTACTTATTCGTTAAGCCTTTCATGCGAACGAATCGAGCAAAACAACGCGCACCATTGCCACACTGCTCCACTTCACTGCCATCTGCATTAAATATGCGGTAATGGAAGTCAGTTTCAGGATCATAGGGAGCTTCAACTACAAGTAGCTGGTCGAAACCCACACCAGTGTGACGATCCGCCAAACGACGGATCAAATCTGGAGAAAAGAAAATATTTTGAGTAATGCAGTCCACGACCATGAAATCATTGCCCAAACCATGCATTTTAGAAAAGTGGAAGTGCATAACGCTTAAAATTACTCCGGAAGAATGTTTTCAAGTTCCCACAGACTCGTAAGCTCTTCACGCTGACGAACCAAATGAGTTTTATCGCCATCAACCATCACTTCTGCCGCACGCGAACGAGTGTTGTAGTTGGATGACATTGCGAAGCCATAAGCACCTGCTGAACGAACAGCCAATAAGTCGCCCTCTTCAAGAACAAGGTCACGATCTTTACCTAGGAAGTCACCCGTTTCACATATAGGGCCAACTAAATCGTAAGTCACAGCTTCACCCTGACGCGGGCTAACTGGAACAATATCTTGCCAAGCTTGGTAAAGTGCAGGGCGCATCAGGTCGTTCATTGCCGCATCGATAATGGCAAAGTTCTTATGCTCTGTTGGCTTAAGGAACTCGACTTTTGTTAATAATACACCAGCGTTAGCCGCAATCGCTCTTCCTGGCTCGAAAATCAGCTCTAGATCAGAATGATTGTCTAGGCGAGCCAACAAGGCTTTCGCGTAGTCAGAGGGCTGTGGTGGTAATTCATCACGATAAACCACCCCCAAACCACCGCCAACATCAAGATGCTTGATGTTGATATCGTTAGCTCGTAGTTGATCGATCAACGCAAGCAAGCGATCAGTGGCATCGATGAAAGGTTCGATATCCGTTAACTGAGAGCCGATATGGCAATCAATACCATGGATAGACAAGTTATCGAGTGTTTTAGCAAACGCATAAACAGCAGGAGCACGATCGAAGGCGATACCAAACTTGTTATCACGCAGACCCGTAGAGATATAAGGGTGAGTATTGGCATCAACATCAGGGTTGATTCTCAGTGAAATCGGCGCTTTAACTCCAAGTTCACCGGCTACTTTATTCAGTCGCTCCAGTTCTGGCTCAGACTCTACGTTGAAACATTTAATGTTCAACTCAAGCGCTCGCTTCATTTCTGCGGCTGTTTTGCCGACACCAGAGAAAACAACTTTCGCCGGATCGCCACCTGCAGCAACCACACGCTCTAGCTCACCACCAGAAACGATGTCAAAACCAGAACCCAAACGAGCTAAGGTATTCAACACGCCTAGATTCGAGTTAGCTTTAACGGCGTAACACACCAAATGCGGGTGCTCACCTACCGATGAGTCAAATGCGTTCCAGTGACGTTCTAATGTGGCACGAGAATATACATACAGCGGTGTACCATATTGATCTGCTAGTTGTGAAAGTGCGACGTCCTCAGCCCAAAGCTGGCCATCTTCCTGATAGTTGAAGTAATCCAAAGTTCTTATCCCTTATAAATAACGATTTCTGCGTGTTTCACTTATTGTGATTGTTCAGTCTGTTGAACTTCATCAGGATCATACAAAGGACCCGTTTGACCACAACCAGAAAGTCCAATAACGGACACCATAAACAAAGCGGTAATTAGTTTTTTCATTTTGCACATCGTGATTATTAACTCAATGCCCCCTATAATCGCACCACACTCAGGAAAAGCAATAGGATAGAAAGGATGAACGAGACTGAATTTCATAAGCTGGTCGATATACAGATGCAAAACATCGAAGAAGCGATCGATGAATCAGAGGCAGATATTGATTATGAAGTGACTGGTAACGTAATGACGTTGGAGTTTGAAAACCGCAGCCAAATTATCATCAATCGCCAAGAACCAATGCGTGAGATCTGGTTAGCGTCTAAATCTGGCGGCTTTCACTTCAAGCTAGTTGACGACAAGTGGACATGTTCAAAGACGGGCATGGCGTTGTTTGAGATGGTCAAAGAAGAGTGCGAAAAGCACGCAGATGAAGAGATTAATTGGGTCTAATCATTTGTAAGCAAAACTAAAAAGGAGTGAATCAATCACTCCTTTTTTAATATCAATCAGTCTTGGTAAGACTAGATATTGACTATCTTTGAGCTCCGAGAAGCTAAAGTCGCATCGTTACGATATGGCACCACATAAGAGTTACCTTCTTCAGGGTGAACAATTTGGTAGTACTGAGGTAGGTTAAAGTTAATCAACTTAGACGACACCTTCGACTCATCTTTTACTGAAGTGTAGAAAGAATTCACGCTTGCGATCATCTCATCTTTTTCACCGCTGTACTGGTGATACGCCTCAACCTGATTCGACTCGTCCAATACATAAATATTGAAACCTTTGTCGGTATCCTCAAAGAAAAATTGAATTAAACCTTCACTCGCAAAACCATCAACCACTTCTGGTAGCTGATACTCTTGCTCTTTATCGAGCATCAGTAAAGGTGAGCCCTTCAGCTTATTCGTCGAGATACTACGATAGAAATCGACCGAGTTTTCCAGCATCTGCACCGAAACGCCACGACGTTCAAAGAACAGACCAAACATTTTGTTTGCCAGGCGAATAGCCTTAAATCGGCGGCGTTTCTCTGGCTCAATTGGTTTTAATCGCAAATCGATACACTCGGCAAGCAGTTGATACACCATATTACGCATCACACCGCGTAGGTTTTTGCTGTAACAGAACACATCAACCGACTCTGGCGGCAACGCATCCTGGTGCATTTTACCCAGTACTGTCTTCAAAGCGTCCAACATCGCGGTTTCGCCTTGGAAATGAAGTGTACGAACTTCATGCCAAGAGTTCCGATAAACCAGATCGACACTACCGACTAAGCTCTTACCTTCTTCACCAAAACTGAAAATATCGGCATTCTTAAGATCCACTTTTAATGCGCGACCACTTAATTCAGACGTCGGGTCATTTTCAAAGTTGATGAACATCGCCAGTTGGCTTATCTCACACGGGCTCGCCAGTGCCTGCATACTCGGTCGACGCTTACGCAAAGAGAAGGTATTACGTAGATCGCTCACCATTTGATAAAATTTATCGATATCAATATGAGCATCTCGAACCACAGAGTGCAAACGCGTCGACTCTGTAATTAGGCCATTAAAGAACGACCAAGCAACCAACTTACTCAAGTACTCATGGTGCTCAAGTGAAGGCTGACCGAGAATGCGATGTGCAATCAAAGGCTGTTTGTACAAGTACCAACCCGCTTTATTTGACTGACCCTGACGAACTTCGATAAAGCTCAAATCAGGCTCATGGAGATCCGGGGATATTTGTGGATTCAGTAGCGTCACTTTGCCAGGCAAGACCTCAAACGCAGCGTAAAGTTTACGTGCCAAGATACTGATATCTTGCGGGCTGATAGCTGAAGTGATGTCGTTACGACGTGCAAATTGAATCAGATTACGATAGCTCAGCATCAAGGCATCAAGCAGCGCATGGTGTACCACTTTAACCTGCTCAACCTTCCAGTTACGGCGGTTGTCGAGCTCAGCAATGGTTTCATGTCCCCAGTTCCAAGATTTAGTCATCTCGGTTAAGGCTTCACGACGCCATGCGACAGAACCAATACCCGCATCTCGTGACAACTTCTCGTGGGTCTTAAGATAGAAGCAGCGTCTCACCAAATCCAATCGAGTATGGTCGTTGATACGTTCTAGGTAGCGAGTTACCTTCTCAAGCATCAGATAGTAGCTATCCATGCCATACAGATCAGGTTCATCTGCGAAGAAACGACGCTTGGTATCAATACTAAGAAGCTGGGTGTTTGGGTATTCCCATGAATAAGCTTCTAACAGGATCGCCTTCAACACCGATTTATACGGTGAGTCGATACTCTTATAGAGCTGCCATAGGTTTGAACCAAAGTACTCTTCAGCAGGAATACTGTTCAGCTTGCCGAAATCGATCCACTGCGAGCAATCAAGATAACCATCATTACATAAACCTTGGACATACTCGTCGTAGCACTCCTCCATTTCTGGCGGGATGATTTGCCATAACAAACGCTGGCCAGCCAAACGAACGGCTGAGCGGTAGAACTCATCAAGCAGTAGTAAGTGCTGTGAAGAACCACAGTTATCACCGGTCATCTCTTCAGAATGATTCGAGCGGAAACGCTCTTCATCCATCAAAAAGAAGTTCGCTTCAACCCCTAAGGTTTCAGCCCAATCAGTAATAAGCAGGCATTTATTGGTCAGGCTATCGCGAGATGCGCCATCCATATCTGGAGATACACACACCCAGATATCAAGATCACTTGAGGTACTTTGACCAATAGACGAAGTACTACCCATGGTGTACAAACCCAAGATTGCTGGTTCAGCGGCCTCGGTAAGTTTTCCGCCCAGAGTTAATTCAGTATCAGAGACAAATTGCTTTTGGAATTCATTGAGCGTGAAGCTACGAATTCCAAAAGGAACTTGTTGGTCATAATAACCAGGCATCATCGGGTGATTGAAGTGAAGCAGCGCGGGGATAAGGTTAAAAACTCGCTGGCCCTGCACATTCATCAACGCCAACGCACGATCAATGCGCTGCTGATTTAGATTGTCTAATCGTTGAATCAAAGTTTGAGTGTAAGCCTGCAAGGTAAGTCCTTGGTTTGAGATTAAGTGTACTTCTGTTTAGTTACTGAACGAAAGCAGCAACAAAACGTGATCAATTTAACACTTTTACCCTTATCGGTAAAGCAAAGGACGCCGTCATACTTACGAACCCCTTGATGACTGAAAGTAAAACTCGCGGCGCCGTAGTGTCCTCTTTATTGACTATTTCTAATAATAGCCCATGTTTCAAATGAGATACCAATCACACTATTTTGGTGAACTCATGAAATTCCCTCTGCTATCAAAGTATCGAATGATCAAACAGTAAGAATTTTCGCCTCACAATGGTAGGATTAGCCTATTACAGAACCTATATCGGAAACACCATGACAAATTCAGCACCAATCCGTATCGCGACCAGAAAAAGCCCTCTTGCCCTTTGGCAGGCATACTTTGTAAGGGATGCACTGCAAGCTGCTCACCCTGGTTTAGAGGTTGAGTTGGTAACTATGGTGACCAAAGGTGACATCATCCTAGACACGCCACTTGCTAAGGTAGGCGGTAAAGGGCTATTCGTTAAAGAACTTGAAGTAGCAATGCTAGAAGGTCGTGCTGACCTAGCGGTTCACTCAATGAAAGACGTACCGGTCGACTTCCCTGAAGGTCTAGGTCTAGTAACTATTTGTGAGCGCGAAGATCCTCGTGATGCTTTCGTATCAAATGCTTACAACAACATCGATGAGTTACCACAAGGTGCTGTCGTAGGTACCTGCAGCCTGCGTCGTCAATGTCAGTTGCTAGAATACCGCCCAGATCTCATCATCAAAGAACTGCGTGGCAATGTGGGGACTCGTCTAGGTAAACTCGATGATGGTCAATACGATGCTATCGTGCTGGCGGCAGCTGGCCTTAAGCGATTAGAGCTAGAAGAGCGTATCCGTAGCTTTATCGAACCTGAACAGTCTCTACCTGCTGTAGGGCAAGGCGCTGTTGGTATTGAGTGTCGTCTAGATGATGAACGTCTAATCAAGCTTCTTGAGCCACTGAACCACAAAGACACAGCCGATCGTGTGCTATGCGAACGTGCAATGAACCTAACTCTAGAAGGTGGTTGTCAGGTTCCTATCGGTAGCTACTCATTATTAGATGGCGATAATATCTGGTTACGTGCATTAGTAGGCGAACCAGATGGTTCTAAAATGGTTCGTGGTGAGATCTCTGGCCTTCGCAAAGATGCAGAAGCACTTGGCGTTACTCTGGCAAATCAATTGCTGGATGATGGCGCGAGAGAAATCTTAACCAAGCTATACGCAGACCAAGAATAACTATGACAGTGTTGGTGACTCGTCCCGGTTCAGAGGGACAATCGCTTTGCCAACAACTAGCGGATGAAGGGATTCAAGCAATCCATCATCCGCTTATTCGTATCGTTGATAATCCACACTCATCGGATTTAAGCACCCAGCTTAATAACAGCAATATCATTATTGCAGTCAGTCACCACGCCGTGACCGCTGCCCAAAACATCCTTTCGAAAACTTCATCTATTTGGCCAACTTCGCCGCTTTATCTTGGTGTTGGTCAAAAAACTGCGCACGTTTTAAGCAAAGTTAGTAAACAAAAAGTAAACTATCCCAAAGTGAGTGATAGTGAACATCTTCTCAAACTTACTGAACTTAATGGCGTAGATAATAAATCCATTTTGATACTGCGTGGAAATGGTGGGCGTGAGCTCATTAGAGATTCTCTACTCAATCGAGGTGCAAAAGTCTCTTATTGTGAGACCTACCGTAGAGAATATATTCCTATTAGCGACCACAATACCTATCAAACATGGATAAACAAAAAAACGTCCAAAGTTGTCATCACTAGTCAGGAACAATTGGAGTATCTCTGCTCAATTACCCCTGATGAGTATTTGGCTTGGCTTTCAACAAGACATCTATTTGTCCCAAGCCAGCGCATAGTAGAACGAGCACAACAACTCGGCTTCTCGAACGTGACCAATACTCACAGTGCTACGAACCAAATATTACTGGCTGCTCTCCGGCCCTAGCTAGAACAGGAAATAAGCATGACAAGCAAAAAAAATAATGAGCATATTGAACCTGAAAAGAAACAAGACACTCAGCCAGTAGTTGTTGAAAACGAAAAAGCTGACTCTACAGAGACAAAACAACCTGAACAAAAACTTGATGCCTCTGCGTCAAATACCGCTAAAAATGATCAGCCTAAAACTGAGCATAAAGAGCAAATAGAGAAAGCAGAAAAGCAAGGTAAGCGCGGTGTCACACTAGGCGCTATTGCGATCGCTTTTTCTATTATTTTCAGTAGTGGCATTGCCTTTCAAATGCAGCAAAAGAGCGCTGAGTACTCGGCTCAAATCGCTGCTCTTCAAGCACAACTGCAAAATACTCAATCTGCAGTAAATAAAGACCTACAAACCATCAAGCAAGAGACCATCCAAGAAGCATCACATGCGGTGGAGAAAACTCAAGTCGTGCAATCTCAGCAACAGAAGAGCATTCAAAGCCTACAGCTAGCGGTTGCTGATGTTAAAGGTCGCCGTCCAAATGACTGGTTGCTTGCTGAAGCTGATTACCTTGTGAAACTTGCTGGTCGTAAACTGTTCCTAGAACATGATGCCGTTAGTGCCACCAAACTAATGGAAAGCGCAGATCAACGTATCGCCGCACTGAATGACCCAAGCTTGGTCTCTCTTCGTCAATCAATGACCAATGACATTACTAAGCTTCGCACTATCCCTCTAATCGACCGTGATGGCTTAGTTCTTCGTATCACAAGCCTACAACAACAAGTCGATACTCTACCGCTTGCTAATGCGATTCTTCCAGAAGCTGCGGTTGTTGAGAAAAAAGCCGTATCGCAAGATATCAATGATTGGCAGAACAACCTGATAACGTCGATGAAAGATTTTTCAGAAAACTTCATCACATTCCGCAGTCGTGATGGTGAAGTTATTCCTCTACTCTCTCCTGAACAACACTTTTACCTGCGTGAGAATATCAAGGGCAAACTAGAGACCGCAATTCGCGCAGTCTACAAAGAGCAAGGCGAAGTCTATAGCGCAGCTCTTAAGACAGCTAACGAGTGGTCGAAGTCGTACCTAAACCAAGATAACAACTCAGTAATCGAGTTTGAAAAGGCGATTAAGCAGCTGAGCGAGCAGAATATTTCTGTGAAATACCCTGTGAAACTTGAGTCTCAAAATGAGTTATCAGACGTGATACGTGAGCGCCTACGTCGTGAAGTCACCGTTATGACCACGGAGGAAAAATAATGATTCGTTGGATTTTTCTTTTTCTCGTTCTAGGTGCTGGGTTAATTGTTGGTACTCAGTTCTCTGGTCAACAAGGCTACGTTCTGATCTCAATTGCGAATAAGACCATTGAGATGAGCGTAACAACACTGGTTATCTTCGTCATTGCTCTTCTAGCGGCTCTATTCGGCTTAGAGTACCTATTTAAAAAGCTTATGTACGCAAGCTCGACAACTTGGAATTGGTTCAGTGTTCGTAAGCTGAAGCGCTCTCGTCGTTATACCAATGAAGGCATCATCAAGCTGCTTGAAGGTGACTGGAAAGGCGCTGAGAAGAAAGTAACTCGCTGGGCTAATCATCACGACATGCCGCTACTTTGTTATTTAGTCGCTTCTCAAGCGGCACACGAGCAAGGTAATACAAGTGAGCGTGATAAGTACATCGAGCTTGCTAGCCAACAGGACGACTCTCTACTGGCGGTAGAGCTAACTAAAGCTAAACAGCAAATCAGCGAGTCAAACTACGAAGCTGCATTCGATACACTTTCTACCCTAAAAGGCACATACCCTAATAACACTGCTGTGCTTGGCCTGTTAAAAGCCACTTACTTGCAACTGAAGTTATGGCAGCCTTTGCTAGAGTTAACGCCTAAATTAGTTAAGAACAAGCTTCTAACAGCTGATGAACAACGTGAATTAGAACAGAAAGCACAATTTGGATTACTTCATGATGTAGCTCAACAACAGGGTAGCGAAGGTTTAATCAGCCATTGGAACAAGCTTTCAAGAAAGCAGAAACAAAGCTCTCACCTTGTTTCCTGCTTTGTGAAGCAACTGATCGCTCGTAAAGCTGACTCAGAAGCCTTCACAGTGATCAAAGAGAACATTGCAAAGAATGGTTCAAATGAGCTCTACATGTTGCTTCCAGAGCTGAACTTAGCCGATCACCACCCAGTAGTGATCATGCTAGAACGTTCAATCAGTAAAGACAGTGGTAATGCCGAAGCACACAGCGCTCTGGCTCAGTTCTACCTAAGAGAGCAGAAGTGGGCGGAAGCACAAAACCACTTCGAAAAAGCCCTAGCACTTCGTTCAAATGTCTCAGATTACGGATACCTATCTGACGCACTAGAGAAGCAAAACTTAACGAAAGCAGCTCACGAGGTTTCTCGTAAAGCGCTCGCTCTCGTTCAACCAGCGTAATTCAAAATGACTCAAACTAAGCCGATGTCTAGCATCGGCTTTTTTGTATCTGTTATTTGCCCCTAGATAACTTCTACAACACCTATAAACCAAACTCATCGAATCCTACCCGTCCAACGCCACCAAACCTAATGCACAAAAGTAACTATGTAATAGCGTAATAAAGCCTCCCAAACAAACGGAGAACGACACTAATTGTGTCTGTATGTAGTTTTACGATTTTTATAAACAAGCCCTAAGAAGAGGTTCGAGAGAAGTCATAGAAAAAAGTGACACCTAGAAGCTCAAGAGTAAATGGAGATCACCTTGAGAGAAGGCGTTTAAAGATATTTACCCGCAGGCAGATGCCCACTTAAAGTCACGCTGAATTAACAATTAAATAGCCATCAATGTTCCAACTATAAACCGTTATAACCGGGGAGTTCACGTAACTGCCTGTAGATTCAGCTATTAAGTAGAAGGGATATAGCAAGAGTTACCGACCAACAAAACCTTGTTATTAGAAAGGCATTTTTATCAGTCCATTCTAATTAGTAGGAAATAGAGCTCTCGAGACGCTCTGGAAAAGTTAATCATCGAATCAATAGCCAACAAATATAAACTTACGTAATCAAGCGTTGTTAGAGAGAGCAGAGCTTGATAATAAGTGTCGGAATATGAGAGCTCGAGATCAACGAACGGACACTGCTTCTACAAAACTCGAAGACGAAGGCTAAACTCAGATACCGGAAACGATGAAAGCCTAGTCGTCAGACTTAATGCCGATCGTTTAAGAAGACTTGAACGATCTTGCAGTTAGCAGATAATCCC
>NZ_JBGOOI010000057.1:0-24550 GCF_041439605.1 Vibrio sp. 1F169
GAAATACGCGAAACGGGGTTGTTCTATCTTTAAATTTAATTACGCAACAAAGCCGTTTATTAGTTAAAACTACTGAAACCCAAAATCGCCGAACGTTAACTGTCTCATTAAGCAATTTGTTAGCGGCTGATTCTGGGATATTAGACCAGCCAACCCATACGTGAGCCTTGGGTTGAAAATATCGTCATTATACATGTTAGTTGGCTTGAGTTTGAATTTTACCGTCGAAGGTTCATCTGGATCCTATGCTTGACTGTTCTATATAAACTAAGAAAGGTAGCTAACTCTTGCTTGGGTATAGTTATTTTAAATAATTTATCTATTAATAATTTAAGGTATTACCTCCTGTCTGAGAATATTTTTACTGACAGGGAGCATGGCTAGCTCCAACAATTAAGGTTAAATCAATGCGATAAGTGGGTATAAAAGGAATTTCGATAATGGCCAAGAAAAATATTTTAATGGTTACCATCTAAAGCATAACCCTCTATTAACGCAAAGATTAGGATAACGCAAAGATTAGGATGGTTAGCTATTGGATTATATTGTTTAGCGACTGCTGTGTCATCCGTTTGGGTTAACTATTCATTCTCGACTTTTAATTCAGAGGCATTAATATTTTTTACTGTATTGGTTGCTCAGCTTTCATTCTTTACATTAGCGAAAGAAAATTCAGTTCTCAACTTTAAAATGAAATGAACTAACGCGAGGTAGCAAACATGATTTCTGAACCATCTCAAAAATATACACCAGCATCTATTGTATCTAATCCGGAACGAGTATGGCCTAGCAAGCGACTTGAATCAGCACCTCGTTGGTGCTCAACCGACCTACGGGATGGAAATCAGGCCCTAGCTAACCCTATGGATCACGATAGAAAACTTATGTATTTCGACCATCTTGTGCAATGTGGTTTCAAAGAAATCGAAGTCGCGTTTCCTTCTGCGTCAGATGCTGAGTTTCAATTCGTCCGTAAGCTAATAGAAAAGGACCACATACCTGATGATGTTTGGGTTCAAGTAATTACTCAGGCACGTCCGGATCTGATTCGAATGACGATGGATTCTTTGAGAGGAGCAAAACAGGCAATTGTTCATGTCTACAATGCCACCGCTCCCGTATTTAGGGATGTGGTTTTTCGAAATTCAAAAGAAAAAACCATTCATCTTGCTTTAGACGCTGTTGAATTGATTAAGCAGTTATGTGAGGAACAACCGGAAACTACATGGTGTTTGGAATACTCTCCGGAAACCTTTTGCTTTACAGAGCTTGAATTTGCCTTAGAGATCTGTGAAGCAGTAAAAGACTTATGGTGCCCTAATGAATCCAGACAATTAATACTAAACCTACCGACTACGGTTGAAGTCAACACTCCGAACGTGTTTGCCGACCAGATCGAACTATTCATTAGAAATTTTAGCGATCTCAATAATGTAACTATCAGTATCCACCCACACAATGACCGCGGTACTGGCGTTGCTACTGCTGAACTTGGTGTTCTTGGTGGCGCTCAGAGAATTGAAGGCTGTTTGTTCGGCAATGGTGAAAGAACAGGGAATGTTGATTTAGTAACACTGGCCATGAACCTATATAGCCAAGGTGTTAACCCAAACATTAAGTTTGAAAATATCAAGAAAACCGTGGAAGTAGCTGAATATTGTAATCGAATTCCGGTACATCCTAGGCACCCATATGCGGGTGAGTTGGTCTTTACGGCATTTTCAGGTTCACATCAGGATGCCATTAAAAAAGGGTTTGCAAAGCGGTTTGAAACGGGGCAAGTCACTTGGGATGTCCCATATCTACCAATTGATCCCATTGATATTGGTTGTGCTTATGAAGAGGTAATTCGGGTAAATAACCAATCAGGTAAAAGTGGTGCAGCTTGGCTCATAGAGCAGAACCACGGATTGAGGCTTCCTAGGTTACTACAAATCGACTTCAGCGAAAAGGTTAAATCATTTACTAACCACTCAGGTTGCGAAATGAACCTGAATGAAATTTGGCGGCTATTCCGAGAGTCATATGGCGTTTTAGATAAACCAGATCTTCAACTGATAGATTATGAAAGCAAGTCTGAATCGGGTGAGCTATGCATCAGTTCAACTTTAAATCACAAGGGGCGCAGAGTTGATGTTGAAGGGCTTGGTTCTGGAATCATGAGTGCTTTGGTTAATGGCATAAAACAAGCCTTCGATATCGATATAAATATCAAAGATTATTCTGAGCATACGCTGGGGCTTAGTACTGAAAGTAGAGCCGTCACTTACGTTGAGATCCAATCCAATTTACAGCTGAGTTACTTTGGCGTCTCAATTAATAGTGACTCATTAAAAGCTCTTCTGCAGGCTACTCTAAATGCGGTTTCTTCATTTTTGGATCAGGACGAATCCTTTAATCGGCTCGACTAAGCAAGGCCTTCTTTTTAATACACACTGAGTTTGGAAATTATGGAAAAAATCTTAAATATCCCTTCAGAGAATTGGACTAGCCCAACTAGTTTTGACCCTGGCATCGAACAGATCATTATCGAAGACACCCTAGATACTGAAAAGAAAACTGGGATAAGAACTCGCTTTGTTCGCTTTAACCCTGATGCTGGGACCAAGGAAGTATTTCTTCATGATTACCATGAAGAGGTATATCTGGTTTCGGGTGACCAAATTCTTCTCGATAAAGACACCTTAGAATTAAAGCATAAATACACAGCAGGTGAATACTTTATAAGACCAGCAGGTACTCATCATGGACCGTTCAAAAGCTACGACGGGTGTGTCCTTCTAGAAATTCACTATTACTAAACAAATAAACTAACAAGGCAGTTGAAAGGGAACATAAAATGGCTTATCAATCACACGCAAATTCATGGGAACAACGAGCGACAATCCGGACAAGACCAAGACGCATTATTGAGGATGATGAACTTTCATTTTACCCAAAGGAAAGACAGCCATTGTGCTTTGATCCGGTAATTGAGAAGTTGGGTTTAGAGGTACAAAATACGATTTTGCTTCAAAGCCTATACAAATATATCAATGATATTGTAATTTTTGAGACTGAAATTGTTAACAAAACGGCACTAGATATTGCTAAAGGTCGTTTTCCTTTTGAGTTTTCATTCGAGGCTAGATATGACGCAATGTCAGTTGTTATTGATGAAGACTACCACGCATTTGTTGCAATGGATTTCCAGAATCAGATGGAACAACAAACTGGTTCAAAGCCCTTTCAGGTATTTAATGAAATTGAGCTTAGTCGAGCAATCCCGAAAGCAATCGCCTCATTAGATGACGCTAACCATAAAGCCGGCGTTGAACTGATTGCTGTGGCCATCTCTGAGAACACTGTAACTTCTGACGTTGCTGCTTTTGCTAGTGACGACAGTGTTAAGCGCTCAATTAAGGGTCTTATGGCAGATCATCTTGCAGACGAAGGTCGCCACTCAAAGTTTTGGACAGAGCTAGTCAAGATTTACTGGGCCGAGATTGATGAATCATCTCGATTGGCTATTGGGTCTGCATTGCCAAAATTTCTTGAAGAATATCTTACAAATGATATCCAGAAAGAATTTGATACAGCGTTGATCAACCAACTATCCCTTCCAGGTGTCGTTAAAGCTAAAGTACTTGAAAACCTTGTTGGTGGGTACCCTATTACTGGACAGCACCCTATGGTTGCAAATATCCGCCGATTCCTAATTGCGTCAGGCATTTTTGAGCACGCACCGACCCGAAATCTTCTTGCCCAATATTCATAGATCATGGAAAGACAATGAAACTTTATTCTATTGCACTTGATAGCAAGTGTCCTTGCTCGCATGAACTAGCCAATCTTATTTACGAGCTTGGTCATAATATTATTTCATCAAAACCCGACGAAACTGTTTCTGAAACTGAAGACTCAATGAAGGTCGATTTCACTCTTAAGCGTTACCATCCTGATGACATCGATTTAGGTTCAAGGTCGTCAGTGTATATTAGCGTGGCTCATGAGAGTGATAATGAACAATACATTGTTTCTACATTAGCACCATTTGACGGGCAGTTGGTGCTAATTACTAAGTCAGTCATAAAGAACGGATTCACACATAATGGGGCAGATATTCACAAAGAAATTTGTACAGTTGTAGAACAGTGTGTTTCTTTGACGCTCACACGCTTGTCACAAGGTTTAACCAAAGATAACACAATTCCTAGTGATGAATTAGTGCACTATTCAGAGGTTGACCTTCATGAATTAAAATTTTGGCACAAGTCTAATGAGACGATCGAGAACGGAAAGTATTATCAAGGTTTATACGAAGCTTATGAAAATACGGTTATGTTGTTCCCCCAAAAGGCAGCGGTCAAATTTGGTGATACCTCGATCTCTTACAAAGAGCTGGAAGGTAAGGTTGAAAGATATGCGTCAAATATTCAAAATCTCCTGTATTCAGGTAGTTGTGCAGAACAACAAGTCATAGCAATCGCATTACCAAAGTCCATCGAATTATATGCAACGATTCTGGCAGTGTTAAAACTAAATGCTTGTTATGTGCCCATCGACCCCGAGTACCCAGAAGACCGAATTAAGAACATATTGAAAGGCTCTAAACCTCAATTATTAATTGGAGCGTTAAATTTTGAGACAGAAACGCGAGCTACTTCAATAGATGCCCTAGAGCAAAATATTGATATCGGAACAACAGCGACGTCGTTTAAATACGAAGAAAACACAAGTCAAAATGCTGTGATGATCTATACGTCAGGTTCAACGGGTGTTCCAAAAGGCGTGCAACTCACTCATCAGAATGTGGCTCATTTCTGTCACTGGTATATCACAGAAACGAATCTATCATATGATTCTCGTTGTCTTCAGTTCACAACAGTTTCCTTCGACGCATCTCTATTAGATATCTTCCCTACATTTACAACTGGGGGGACACTTATTGTACCTTCATCAGAGCAGCGACATGACTTCGAACAACTAAACAATTTAATCTTAGAAGAGTCAGTCACACACTGTTTCATACCACCAGCAATGTTATCGGCAATGCCGCAGTGTTCATGGCCATCTATGGAATACATCATCACCGGTGGCGATGTCTGTGACAGTGCAGCGATCGATCATTGGTCCGGACAGTCAAATTTGGTCAATATATATGGGCCTACTGAATGTACTGTGCTGGCTACCTTTAAACGACTAGATCAAGGCTGCAATAACAAAGTCATTGGACAGCCAATCAATAATACTCAGGTTTACCTGATTAATGAAAAAGGCGATCCTTGCCAGACTCTGGAGCAAGGTGAGCTGTATATAGCAGGGAAAGGAGTTGGGCCTGGGTATGTACGAGATATTATTCAAACTAATGAACGATTTGCCCCGATTGAATCGAACTCAAAAGCAGGCAAAACGTATCGCACGGGTGATATTTGCTTTTGGGACAATAATGGTGAAATTAACTTTATTGGTCGTCGGGACAATCAGCTTAAAATTCGAGGATTTCGAGTTGAGCTTGGTGAGATAGAAAACACGATTCTTCGATTAGACCTTTACACTGGGTGTGTAGTTATAGCCGACGATAAAAAACAGATCAGAGCTTTTGTTAAAGGTCCGAAATCTAATGTTTCTACCGACCAATTACGTGTTGAGTTGGGCGAATGCTTACCAGATTATATGATGCCAGTATTAATCAAAGAGCTCCAAGAATTTCCTTACACGGTCAACGGTAAAGTTGACCGTAAAAAACTTGCAGAATTCAAAGTGCGTTCGGTTGGTACCACCAAAGATGAAGTTTGGACTAAATTACAAACGGAATTGAGAGAAATATGGGCTGAATCACTCGACGTTGACCCTGAGGACTTATCTCTGAATTCATCGTTTTTTGATATGGGAGGTCATTCATTACTTGTATCAAAAATGCTCCTCACGGTAAGGAATACCTACGAAGGAAGCTTTACATTAGCTCGCTTCATGGAAAAACCAACGATCGAAGCACTAAGCAAACTTTTAACGTCGGACCACCTCACGAAAGGGGCGCAGATTTCAGACCGAATATATGCAGATTTGGTACTGGATCAAAAAATCGCCCCCTTTACTGAAGAGAATCTTAACGCATTTAATCCCCGTGCAGTTTTATTAACAGGGGCTACAGGATTTTTAGGTGTTCATATTTTGGAGCAATTGGTTCAAAAGACTGATGCGATTATCTATTGCCACATCCGAGCAAGCTCTCAAGAATATGCACTCAAGAAACTGGCTGAAAATTATAGAAAATTCGGGGTCAATGACTTTAATCAGAACCCTCGAATCAAAGTGGTATGTGGTGATCTAGCTGCCCCGCAGCTAGGTCTAACTGACAGCGACTACCAAATGCTATGCGGAAATGTTGATGTCATTTATCACAACGGTGCGCAAGTGAATCATATCTATGATTACACTTATCTTTACAATGCTAATGTTCGCTCGACCATCGATCTACTACGTATGGCTTGCACTGGTCAGCAGAAGCAAGTGGTCTATGTCTCAACATTAAGTGCTGCAAGTAATCTAAATGAACAAGGACACATTGTGGAAGAGGGGCCAGCAGGGCAGCTACCGGCTTTCGTAAACAATGGATATAACCTCACCAAATGGGTTTCTGAACAATTGGTTTGGCAAGCTTATGAACGAGGCGTCCCAATAACACTTGTTCGACCAGGGAACATTACTGGGCATTCTCAAACTGGCCATTGTTTCCCTGACCAGAATCGAATTTTGTTGCTATTAAAGGGGGCTGCACAAATGGGGGTCGCCCCAAATTGGGATTTACAGTTCGATCTGTGCCCCGTCGACTTTATCGCCCAAGGTCTTGTGGAAGGTTCATTAGATAAAGTTAAACATACACCTGTTCTTCACTTTCATAACCCGAAACCACTAACTTGGAAACAATATGTGGGTCGGCTAAATCATCATGGGATACCAATTAAATTTATATCGGATGATCAGTGGAGAAGCATGCTGCTAACACTAGATGAATCAAATGCTTTATATCAAGTAGTGTCATTTTATCTCGATGAAAATTCAGAGGATATTGGTGACATCTCAAATATAGATTATAAAAAAACCTTAAACCGTTTAAATCAATCTGGATTGGATTATCCGGAAAAAGACAACAAGTTGATTGACGCCAATTTAGGGTATCTCATTTCAAGCGGATTTATTGCAGAAACTGTAAACATCAAATCAGTAACTTCATAAACCCAAGTAACCTGTAATTTTCAGATATTTTTCAGTTTTAATACCTTAAGGATATATAGATGAATTATTCAGAAAAACGCTCAACACTAATTAATGTTCCAAATACAAAGACCATTAGTACCCCCGTTACTATTAAAGCATCGGCTGCTGAGGTTTGGTCAATTGTGGGAGATTTCTCAGGCTTCCATAAATTTGTTGATGGATTAGAACGAATTGAAATGACTGGCGAAGGGGCACGTTCCGTTCGTAAAAAGTTATTTGAAGATGGGCATGTCGTTATAGAGCAGCTCAATCACCGTGATGAACAAAGTATGCTAATGGACTGGAGCTTGATTTACACAAATATGGATATTGGAAATCTATGGTCATCAATGCGTGTTAATCAGATCGATAATGACCACTGTGAAGCTATCTGGGATATTGCCGGTGAACCTTACAATAACGAAACCAACCAAACTGATTTTGAATCGTTTGTCGAAGGCTTTGCCCGAAGCTGTTTGAATAACGTTAAAGAAATCGCTGAATCCACGAAAGCAGCATAACAAAAGCCAAAAATAAAAACCAGATGGGTTCTATACCCGTCTGGTAGGGAGAAAACATGGAAAATACTATATGTCATCGACACTTCTATCCTGCCATTCCTCAAACAAAAACCTTAAGAATGGAAAAGAAGATTGAGGCTCCAGCCGGTGTTGTCTGGAGTGTTGTAGGAAACTTTTCAAGATTTGACCGATTCACTGATGGGCTAAATAAATGCCAGATGATAGGTGAAGGATTAGGTCAGGTTAGGGTTAAGACATTCGATTCGGGTGATTATGTTGTTGACCAAATCTCGTTTAGAGATAACTCCAACATGAAAATGCACTTCAATATAATTTCCACTTCTCTGAACCTCAGAAACCTTTGGGAGCTCATGAGAGTTGAAGAGCTTACTGATTCGTGTTGCAAGGTAGTGTGGGAAATGGCAGGAGAGCCAAAAACAGGGGCTCAACAGGAACTGGAAGTATTTTTATCGGACTTTGCTAATGCTGCGTTAGCTAATGTCGAAAGCATTTGCAGTGAAAGGTTAAATGAGGTCAGTTCATGAGCACTTTATGGTTTTTAGCTGCCATTGGGGTGCCTTGTATTTGGGGTATCTATGTTGCTGATATGACCAGTAACCTTCTAGCTCTGAAAGTTGAGCCGAGTGACATTGCCACAGAGCATTTTTCACTTATGAGTCAAACTCCTTTGGCACAGGAAACCCAAATTAAAGTTCATCTAGATAATGAAGTGCTTTGTGATAAAGCAAATGGCGAAAAATCAATACTGGAGTTGGCCGAAGATGCTGGTGCTTACATCAACTCAGTATGTAGGAATGGTTTATGCGGCGCATGTGTGGTTAGGGTGGAAGGGAATACTCGAGGAGGATGTACCGACGTATTAGAAACGCATAGTATCGAGAAAGGGATAAGGCTCGCTTGTTGCACTTATCCAATTGATGATTGTTCTGTGTTCAGTGATACGTCACTTTCTTGAACCAGACTTGGGAAGGCAACGAATGAGTTTGGTGAAATGCTAGTACGCTTCTTAAACATTGTGCTGAAAGCACTGTGGCTATCGTAACCAACTGCTACTGCTGCATCCGTAACAGAATAGCCACTAGCCAGTAACTCCATACTTTTAAGTATCCTAAAATGTCTGAGCCATTCTCCAAAGCTCAAACCAGTCTCTAAGTGGAATTTACGGGAAATAGTTCGTGCCGACACATTCAGTGAGAGCGCAACATCGGCTAGTTCCCAGGGGCGCTCTAAATGAGCGGTCACACGTTTACAGAAAGATTTAAGTTCTTTCGATGAAGGCATGGGTACATTAAAGTCTGTGAGGTGAATTAAGCGCAACTCATCAAGAATAAGTTCGTTGATACGTTCTTCGCGTGAACCTGTTGTAAGATTATCAGAGAAATCAGAAGCTGCATTAATCAGCTCTCTAAGCAGCGGGTTAACTTGAAATATACCTAACTCATTACCAAGATCAGCACGTGCTAAGGGATCTATGAAAAGAGTTCGTACTTCAACTCGGCCTACCGCGACTAAGCTGTGAGGTACCCCTGCTGGAATCAGCAGGCCCCGAGATGGAGGAATGACCCAACAATTATCTTTGGCATAGACTCGAATTGCCCCTTCCAGTATGTGTAAAACCTGAATAACCTGATGGTCATGAACAGGCTCTTTAATACCGTTTTGGTAGGTGTACTTAATAGCCCGAATTGGTTTTTTGGGTCTGTCAGTTTGGTAAAACATACTTAATTCAATCAGAAAATAAAATTCATCTTAAAAAAGGGTTATTGATACGCAAGATGTTTTATATTCACTTTTGCTATAACTAAATCAAAGTGATGGAATGTTCAAATCTATGAAATGCACGCCCATATTTCCATTTATTACTGCTGTCGAAACGTTAGAATTCGATGGCATTCCTATTGTTTGTCTTAAATGTCATTTTGACCCTATCTATTATTCGGATACCTTAGCAGTAAAACTGTTAGGGAGGGACTTATACAAGAAAATATCAGGCTCAGTACATAATAGAAAGGCAGAATTTTTGGCTGGTAGGGGACTGGCCATTTCAATATTAAAGCAGCTCGAACATACGAATACGATAGTTGGTATTGGTAATCAAAGAGCACCTGTATGGCCTGAAAGTGTAAAAGGGTCCATAAGCCATGCCGACCAAGTAGCAGTTTGCGCTATTTGTAGAGACAGTTTGTATAAACGAATAGGCATTGATATCGAATCGCTGAATGCTGAAGTTTCGGAAAGCTTGAAACAATCAATTATAAGCCCGCCCGAAATAAATCTATTAAATAAATGTGGTTTTGTTAAGTCAACTGCATTCTCTTTAGCTTTCTCGGCCAAAGAGAGCCTATTTAAAGCCATCTTTCCTGAAGTTAATTACTATTTTGATTTTGATTCAGCAACTCTTACCTATATAAATACAAATGAAAAAACACTTAAAATATCTTTAAATGTAGATTTAAATGAAACCTTTAAAAAAGGGAAGGAATTTTATGGGAAATATATTTTTACGGGAGGATATATTCTTACATTGATAGTTGATTGATTACTATTTTAGTGAAATGAGTTTTTACGATAGCGCTAGTTATGTCACCAAAAGTCTAGTTTTTCGAGGATAATGCACAATACGTTCTAGTGTTATCCAGTAGGTTTTTAGCGTTAGTCCGGCGATCTTCTGTTAAATGGCTCTGCGAATAATATTACTGGTTTGATAAAAAAACTTATTATAAAAACTTTAGTAGAGCTTATTTAGCGAAAAGACGGGTACACTTATGCATGATTAAAATGAGGCTACAAAGCGAGAATAAGCTAATGTTTCTACCGGGCTTCTGCTGTTTCTGGCTTCGGTGGCTTAGCTATGGGTCCTTTCAATATTGATTAAATTGGGAACAGCTTAATCAAAGTAAATTAATGCTGGTTTTCATTTATCCCTGATTTCAGATAATAACTGCGACACTCATGGAAAGGCGTAGAAGAGGAAGCCAACTGCGAAAGTGGTACGCTCTTCTCGCCAAAGAAACAAGCAGTACTACCATGAATTTTCTGCTTTGCCGTCTTTGACTGAGAGTTATCTTCGACCAGAGTTTACAATACCTAAATGGCTCTTCTCCGCTTAGATGAGCTTGATTTCTGGGTAAATGGTAGAGTGAGTTTCTAGGATTGAGGTTTGTCTAATCTTCAATTTAAAGTAATCAGTATCCCTGACTCCTCGGGCTAAGGCCTATCGATACATTCCCAGCTTCCACTTGGGCATTCGTCAGCTTATATTTTGCATAATTGCAGCTCCCAACTCTTCTCTCCCAGAGCGCGTCTGCAAAGTTGATGAGAGATAAGATCTGAACCAGATTAAAGAGACAGTCGATTTTGCCATCCATGAAATTGTCCTTCATCTCGTTGATTCAGGTAATCTTTTCTACGTACCTAAGTCTTGTTTTTCCTTGGATAACGCCTTACCGCCCAACGCCATGACAACCAGAATAGTTAATGACTTACAATGACTATAGTAATTTGCCAACCTTTAAGCTTCGTCCTCATGAGAAAGTTGATTTGATACTAATTATGTTTACTTTAGGGACTGCTGCTCCTTTTCTCTTCAGTGAAAATAGTTTTATTTGTCTTTCCATGACGAATTCCATTATTGTTTTGTTACTGATTGCCAGAGTAAGTAGATAGTTACGTATTCCTAATTTATATTTGTTAAGGGTTTATAATGAAAATCATAATTAGATACTGTTCACGAAATGCCTCCAGTATATAATGGATATTTGATTGATTGATTGATTTGATTGATTTGATGCGATGGTGCGTTCTAAAATTTTTTCATTTCTAGCCTGTATTTTTGGGGTGAAAGTGCCCCTGTATAAGAGTAACTTGGCGTTAATGTAAAAACAGTGTGGTCAAATCTACACCCCAACCCCTTCCAATAGGGGCGTTTTTCATCGATAATTTAGCCTCTTAGCGAAAACAAAGACTAATTGGAAAGCGCCCCCAAGATGCCCCTGTATTTTCAATTCTTCACCACACACCACGTCATAATCTGGCGATTATGGATGGTTGTCTGTAGTAAGTGTCTGATAGGTAAGCGATGTGTAGTTTGTGTCTTTCATTGGTATGGCATGCTTTCACGAAATTTCGTGATTCTATGTCCCTATATGAAGGTACTAAATGATGAAAAAAATCTTACTCACACAACGCTTTGTTGAGCGCATCCTTTCTAACCATCTGGTTCAAGAGTTTTACGATACAAAAGTCCCTGAGTTGTATTTAAGAGTTTATCCGTCAGGAGGTAAGCGATTTTATATTCGCTTTCAGCATGAAGGGTTAAGGGTTCACCGCAAGCTTGGTAAAGCAACCGACCTATCATTACGAGAGGTGCGAAAGCAAGTGGTGAATGAAGTTCACCAGACTCGTTATCTGGCAGATATAAAAGAGCTGCCACCAATAACGATTCGGGTCTTCGCTGAGGAATTTTTTAAGCGTTATCCTCGCCACTGGAAACCAAGAACGACGGTAAAGAATAAGAGCGCCTTTCGTTTACATATCGCGCCTATTTTAGGCGATAAACAGGTTCACTCCATAGAGCGAAGAGACATTGAAGGGTGGTTTGCTCAGTTAAATCACGTGAAAGGCTCAGCGAATCAAGCGTTAGTGTTGATGTCTGTCATGATGCAGCAGTGTGAAGCGTGGGGATATCGACATAGAAACACTAACCCTTGTCGTCACTTTAAGCGTTATAAAGCGGGAGAGGTCGAACGCTACCTCAGTCCGGAAGAGTTGCGTAGCCTATGGCATGTACTCGAAACGTTAGAAGCCGATAACCCAATTCTCGTGATGATTATACGATTATTGATATATACAGGGTGCCGTTCTTCGGAAGTGAGAACGTTGCAATGGAAAGATTACAGGGGAGGGCATTGGCATTTATCAGACAGTAAAACAGGTGCAAAAACGGTGTATCTTTGCTCACCGGTTAGGGCGTATCTAAAAGAGTGGCGAACAGAGAGTGATTATATTTTTCCTGCACGATGCCATACCAAACCGATATCTGAAGTGGCCTTGAGTTCGTTCTGGCGTAAAGTGCGCCGTTTAGCCGAGTTAGCCGGTGTGCGCCTACATGATTTACGCCACACGTACGCCAGTATTGCAATTCAATCCAACATTAATCTGACGGTGCTTAGTCGCTTACTGGGTCACGCGGATGTAGAAACGACGCTGAAATATGCCCACTTAAGCAGTCTGGATGCTTGTAAAGCGGCCTCTCATATATCAGCGACTTTGGCTAAGGGGATGCGCTCATGAGCTATATCAGACTCACTCAGAAAAAGATTAAGGATTTATTGCCCCAACCCAAAACTTATGTTGTTTGGGATACAAAGCAATATGGGTTTGGGGTGCGAGTAGGCAAAGACGCTTCCCGTTTTTATGTCATGAAGACAGGCGGTGGCAATAAGATTATAGCGCCTGTCGATAGCCTATCTCTTCGTCAGGCTCGTCAAAAAACGTTAAGCCTGATGCAGGGTAATGATAAGAGTAGGGCAATCGGGGCGATGCGTTTTGATGCATTGGTACAGGGTGAATGGTTACAAAAAGTGTGCTCAACATGGAAAACCAGCTCACAGGGAGGGGCAAGAGGGGCATTAAATAAACACTTATTACCAGAGTTTGGGCATTACCCCGTCACTCGTATTGATTCGTGTCATGTGCAGCGTTGGTTTGATGAGTTAAGCCAAGACTATGCTGGAGCGGCTAATCGCACTCTTGATGTGCTGCGTTCCATTTTTAAATATGCCGAGAGACAAGGGTATTGCTTGAAAAATCCTTGCGATGGTATCAAGCAGAACCGAAAAAAGAAGTTGAATCGCTTTTTAAGTCTGGATGAATTATCGCGACTTGAAGGGGCTTTACGAACGGTTAGTCAGCAGGGAGAAATTGAGGCGTGTTGCTGTCAGGTCATAAAGCTGGTGCTTTTGACGGGGTGTCGGATTTCAGAGGTGACGGGATTGCAATGGTCCTTTATCAAAGGAGATGAATGGCATTTGCCAGACAGTAAAACGGGGGCGAAAGTGGTTTATGTGGGTAAAGATGCTCGAAAACTCCTTTCGGAAATAGGGAAACAGTTTTTTGACTCTAATGGTAATGATGTTTTTTCACCTCTTCGCTGTTATGTGAGTCGGCCTACTAAGGTTGGGATGGTATGGCAAAGAGTACGGGTGTTAGCCGATATTGCAGATGTACGTATTCATGACTTACGTCATACTTTTGCCAGTTATGCGGTGCTGGAAGGTTATCCGCTCCCGATGGTCGCTAAGCTCCTTGGTCATAAACGTATCTCTTCAACACTTCGTTATATGCATGTCAGTGAGCACCATGTGACAGAGGCAGTAGATACTCTGGGGGCGGTAATAACGGGAATATTAGTCGAGCCTAAAGAAGTACAGCCCAGAAAACGAAAACGTACCACAAAGGCATTGAAGGCAGACAAACCTAACCCCGAACCAAAGGCAATAAAAGGGAAATTCAACATCTTGCCAGAATTAACGGATGAGCAGATAAGTGATATTAGAGCTGAGTTGGATTTTTTGAGTTGGTAGTTATTTTGAATCACTATAAAGCCACTTTTTGGGAGTGGCGCCTTAGTGCCACTACGCCTTAGTGCCACTACACGCCTTAGTGCCACTACTCTAAAACGTTTATGCCCCTTTGTTTTTTAGAGTAAAAGCTCGATCACATGCCGTTAATGCGAATTTTCCCTACTAAAAGTTATTTGAATGCAGAAAATCAAGAAGTAATGCATCACGTGGAAATCTGACTTATTATCTTTTTCACTAAGCTATTGAATTTATGTTGAACCCTTAAAAGAAAGACCACATCATATATCCATGAAGTACGGCTAATCACCGTATGAAAGCGTTCTGTGCCCCGAGTAAGTTAGGAGCTATTTCTCAAATGAGCATTCAGTTAAAGCTGATTCAACTTCGAAAGAAAATTAGAGTAAATAAGAAGAAAGTAATTGATGCAATCATTGCCGATCACTCAGCAGAAATGTGCATAATTTGTGGTTCTCAAGAGAAGTTGACTAGAGAGCATGTGATTCCTCAATGGGTCTATAACCGTTGTACGAAACGAACGTTCAAAACAACAACTAACGACATTTCTCAGACTTACAATAAAACGACGTTACCAGCGTGCAAAGATTGCAACTCGAATCTCCTCGGTTACTTAGAGAGGCATTTGAAGCATGAATTTGAAAAATTCGATGTTAGTAACCAAGAGTTCTCTCAAGAGACCTTAGAGTTAATCATTCTATGGTTAGAAACTTTAGAGTACAAATTTCAAGTGCTTGACCTTCGAAGAAACTTAAACAAGGTAAAAGGTGCGGACTACATTCCTTTTATTGGCAAAATGCCAATAGCAATGTTTCAAGGTTCTATGGAGACAAGTCCCTCAAAGGTTTTCTCTAACCTTCGTTCTGCATTACAAGTATTGAGTATGAAATCAAAGGTGGACAGGCTTAACTCTCTTTGTGTTATCCATACCACGAATAATGACTTCCATTTCTTCCACTCTACGAATAATTTTATCTTCATTGAACTAGCTGAATTTGGTGTCGCATTTTTCTACTTTTACAAACGAACGTTTGAGGACTATGACGTCGCTGCTGAGTCTGCAATGGCAATAGTCCAAGAAAACTATGCAGGGATAGGTACATAACAACATTTAAAAGTAACTCGGCTCGCGTGGCATTTTTGTTATGCGTCCGTTTGGGTGATTAAGGTGGTATGCAGTAGCATCGGTATTGCGTGCCTCATACCTTTATTGGGCATTAGCTTACTAGTTCATCTTGTTGACTATAATCGAGTTTTATATAGAATTATCGACCAGTGGATTTAGGCAGAGGTTTGGAGTTCAATTCTCCACTTCAGCACTCTGGACATAATAACCGGACTCACGTTTGTAATTATCACACTAAATTACATCAATAATTTGTTAGTTTCACATCCAGCAAATAAACGAGGAGGTTTTATGGAAAGATTCGTTCAAAACGTAAAGTATTTCGCTTCAGCAGTAGTAAATGGGGTGAGTGCGGTTTGTTCTGGTGTTGTCGCAACTGGTGTAACTTCAGGGTTGAACCTAGAGAGCGTAAGCTCTCTGGGCTTCTTCCTAAATCCACTTCCTACCACTGAATTAAACGCCTTCTGTTAATTCCGTAAGCATACAAATTGTTCAATATTGATTCGCAACACGTGGTATTTTTACTATGTGCCAGGCATGGTCTTTAAGGTGCTTTGCGGAGACGTCTGTATTGAGCTGCTCACATTACCTTAACAGAGCTGGTTTTCAATACGTGAGTTAATTGATCTGTAACTTCTAGATTTAGTAAGCTCTAAATTGTCACAGACGTTTCAGCGGGGCTCGTAACACGTCTTTGCCCCATTATCAGTTTCAGATGAACAACCATTTCCTCACTTAGCCAGCATTTTTCCTAAATCAAACGTTTTGATCAAATTCGCTTTTATGCACAATTGATGCATATTCCCCCTCATCTTTTAAATTTTAAATCACCCTTTAAATCAAAGTATTGTATGCAAATCAATGAGCATTTTGGTTTTCAAGGGTATAATCCAACACATTATTAAAGTCCCCTTACGAAGGAAATACCATGGCCGTTAATCAAGCCAAGATCTTTGAACAGCTTGAGCAACTCGTTGAAGCTCCAGATCCTAGTGAATTCATTTATGGATTCCTTACCGCATTCAATTTCCCTAAGGCCACGATTACTCAAATTCGCCAAAGCGGAAACCGTAATGTCGCTAAGGTTGAAGGTCATGTTGGACTGAAAAATAAACTGTATTACTTCCCAGTTAATGAAGGTCAGGATATCGATGTGGCTCTAGATGAAGCCATCGCTGATCCAATGATCGCTAAGAATAAAATTCGTTATATCCTAACTACCGACTTTGAAAGATTTTTAGCGTGGGATACTGCCACTAGTGAACGCTTAGACATCGACTTCGAGGTTCTACACCGAAACTACTCCTTCTTCTTACCACTGGTTGGTCTTGAAAAAGCGATCTTGAATAGTGAAAAACCAGCGGATGTAAAAGCGGCGGTGAAAATGGGTAAGCTGTTCGACCTTATTCGCATTCACAATGACCTCAATACACCAGAAGATATCCATGCTTTAAACGTCTTTCTTACCCGTTTACTGTTTTGTTTGTTTGCTGAGGATACGGGGATATTTCCTAAAAAGGGTCAATTCACCTCTGCTGTGAAAGGTACGACATCTAAAGAAGGCAGTGACTTAGATGAGTTCCTGCATGACTTATTCTTGGTTCTAAACTCTCCTGCTAATAGTGAACTACGTGGTCGTCTACCAGAACATCTAACGGATTTCCCATATGTTAACGGAGGGCTTTTTGAAAGTGATGAGCCAATCCCTGAACTAGGGAAAAAAGGGCGTCGTATTCTTATTGAATGTGGAGATGAAGATTGGAGTGCAATTAACCCAGACATCTTCGGTAGTATGTTCCAAGCGGTTATTGATGTAGAACAGCGTGCTCGGTTAGGACAACATTACACCTCTTACAGCAATATCATGAAGGTGATTCAACCTCTGTTTCTTGACCCATTACGATCAGAGCTTGAAAAGCAGCATAACAGTGTGAACGGACTTAAGCGATTACTCGTTCGACTAGGGGAAATTAAAGTATTTGACCCTGCTTGTGGTTCGGGCAACTTCCTTATCATCGCTTACAAAGAGTTACGCCTTCTTGAAATTGAAGTTATTCAAGCTCTGATGAAAATTGATCAAGGCTTCTTTATCAGCAACATTCATTTGGATCAGTTTTACGGCATTGAGATCGATGATTTTGCTTGTGAGATAGCCCGCCTTTCTTTGTGGTTGGCGGAACATCAAATCAACAAGCAGTGGGAAGAGCACATTGGTCCAGCTAAACCAGCATTACCTCTCAGTGCGACAGGCAAAATTGTAAGCGGTAATAGTTTGCGCGTTAATTGGGAAGATGTTTGTCCAAGAGAGAAATTTGATGAAGTCTATATAATAGGCAACCCGCCATTCTTGGGGCATGCTGGCCGCTCTCAACAACAACGTCAAGATATGCAAGATGCTCTCACAACATTCAAGGCAGTAGGTAGTTTAGATTTTGTTACTTGCTGGTTTTGGAAAGGGGCGAAGTACATAAAAAATACAAATGCAGAACTTGCACTTGTGGCAACAAATTCAATTTGCCAAGGTGAACAAGTCGATCTGTTATGGCCGAAGATTTTTGATCAAGGTTTAAAGATCCATTTTGCTTATAAACCATTCACTTGGGCAAATAATGCTAAAGATAAAGCAGCGGTTCATGTTGTGATTGTTGGCTTATCTTCTACCGCTAAACACAGTAAAATTTATCAGCTGATGGGTGATGAATGGCACCATATGAAAGTTAATAACGTGAGCCCTTATCTTGTTGAAGGTAGCAATATTACTGTCGGTTCATTTAAAAAGTCTATTTCAGCTGAAGCGCCAAAGTTAATGTTTGGGAACATGCCAGCTGATGGAGGGAATCTACTTCTAGATACGGCTGAGAAAGAGGACTTAATCAACCGAGAACCAAGTGCTCAAAAATGGATAAAAAAAGTCTACGGCGCAAGTGAGTTTATCAATTCTAGAGAGCGGTGGTGCCTATGGTTGCAGAATTGTACAAGCCAAGAATTGAACGGAATGCCATTGGTTCTGCAAAGAGTGAAGTCTGTTCAGGCCTTTAGAGAAAATAGCTCTAGAGCAGGCACTAAAAAAGGTGCAGAAACCCCACACCTATTTAATGAGATCCGTCACCCTAAGAAGGGTAGTTATATATTGATTCCAAGGCACTCTTCAGAGAGAAGAACTTATGTGCCAATTGGTTTCTTAGACAATGCCATCATATCAACGGATGCAAATATGATGATTCCCGGTGCGGCCTTATTTGAGTTCGGTATTTTAACGTCATTACTACATAATGATTGGATGAGGTTAGTTGGGGGGAGAATCAAAAGTGATTATAGGTACTCGGCTTCTTTGGTTTACAATTCTTTTCCTTGGCCAGAGGTTACGGTGAAACAACGCGAAACAATAGTTCACTTGGCCGAAAATGTACTATTTGTACGTGAGGACTTCCCTGGAAAGACTCTTGCTGAACTTTATAATCCAGACACTATGCCATCTGAACTATTACAAGCCCATCAGGATTTAGATCTTGCCGTAGATAAGCTTTATAGAGCAAAACCATTTAAAGACACTTCGGAGCGCTTAAGCTTTCTCTTAGCACGTTATGAAGAGATGACTACAAACTAATCAAACTCAGTTGGTAAAGGTTTTAATAATGAAAAATAACATCTTACAGGTTAGCTATAACCAAACGGGTCAAAGTGCCTCTCACAATGATATGGGTATGCGAGAGATGCAGGCTCGTGCATTTGCTGAGCGTGCTAATCAATACTTGCTGATCAAAGCTCCGCCAGCGTCAGGTAAGTCAAGGGCACTAATGTTCTTGGGGTTGGATAAGCTAATTAATCAAGGCATCCGTAAAGTGATTGTTGCTGTACCTGAAATGTCTATAGGCGGCTCTTTCAAAGACACTGACCTAATGAAGTTCGGCTTCTTCGCTAACTGGACCGTTAAGCCTGAAAACAACTTATGTATCAGTGGTAGTGAAAGCGGCAAAGCGAATGCTTTCAAGCGCTTCATGGAAAGTGACGACCAAACATTAGTTTGTACTCATTCAACGCTTAGGAGTGTCTTCGGTAAGCTATCTGCCAGTGATTTTGATAACTGCCTTGTTGCTATCGATGAGTTTCACCACGTTTCAGCTGATGAAAATAGCCGTTTGGGAGGATTAATCGATGATTTAATGAAGCAATCATCAGCACATGTTCTTGCTATGACAGGCTCGTACTTTAGAGGTGACACGGTTCCTATCTTGCTTCCTGAAGATGAAGCATTGTTTACCAAGGTAACATACACCTATTACGAACAGCTTAATGGCTACAAGCACTTAAAGACCTTAGGTATTGGGTATCATTTTTATCAAGGCACCTATATCAATGCTTTGCCATCGGTATTAGACCCAACTAAGAAGACCATTGTTCATATCCCCAATGTGAACTCTGGTGAATCTACCAAAGATAAATACACAGAGGTTGACTCAATTCTTGAGGTGCTTGGTGATGTCATCATGCAAAATCCTGATACTGGTATTTATCAAGTGAGATGTAAACATTCTGGCAGAACACTACTGGTTGCCAACTTAGTTGATGATAGTGATATGCGCCCTAAAGTTCAGGCTTACCTGCGTGATATTGAATCCGCTGAACAGATGGACGTCATTATCGCGTTAGGTATGGCAAAAGAAGGTTTTGATTGGCCTTATTGTGAACATGTACTGACTATCGGTTATCGTAGTTCAATGACGGAAATTGTTCAGATCATCGGTCGAGCGACTCGTGACAGCGAGGGGAAAAGTCATGCTCAGTTTACAAACCTTATTGCACAACCTGATGCACAGGATGATGACGTTAAGGTATCTGTAAACAATATGCTTAAAGCTATCACGACATCGCTTTTAATGGAGCAAATATTAGCTCCAAGCATTCAGTTCAAACCTCGCTCTCAATGGGACGGAAAAGATCTGCCTGCTAACACTGTCATTGTTGATGACACTACGACACCTGTTTCACAAAAGGTGCTAGATATTCTTAATGGCGATAAAGGCGAGATCTTATCGGCTCTTGTTGCTAAAGAGTCGGTGATTAAGGGAGCAATTGCGGAAACGACGCCTGCTGAAGTTATCAATGAGATTGAACTTCCATCAGTCATTCAAACCTTGTACCCAGATCTTGAAGAGCATGAGATAGAGCAAGTTAGAACGGGGGTTTTACAAAGTCTTTATATCGGACAGCAAGGTGGTTTAATCGACGGTAAAGATCTTCCAGACAATGCTGTAATTGAAGAGGGTGGTAGCTCATATATCAAAGGGAATGAACCCTCAGGTAGTAGTGAGTCAGGGCCGAATAATCAGTTCATAAAGATGGGTGATAAATTCATCAACATTGAAGACTTGAACATTGACCTGATTGATTCTGTGAACCCTTTTCATGGAGCCTATGAGATCTTATCTAAGTCAGTGGATGCTGATGTTCTTAAGACTATCCAACAAACTGTTCGAGCGAGCCAAGCGAATGTCTCTGAGGAAGAAGCGGTTATGCTTTGGCCTCGAATCAAGGCATTCAGAGTCGAACACCAACGTGAGCCTTCATTGAATTCTTCCGACCCTATAGAGCAGCGCTATGCTGAAGTCCTTGCCTACATTCGAAAAATGAAGCAACAACGAATGGCAAAGCAGGAGTAATTGAATGATCCGATTACGTGCTTCTAAAGCGGTCGAAAAGATCGATTTGGATGATATCTTTTCAGAAGAGGATGACTTGGGACTGCTTGATGTTGCCCCTCTGAAGGTTAAAGCTCCAGCTGGAAATATATTAGCGAGCCAGTTTGAAGAAATTTCCGACTTCTACGAACAGAACAGTCGTCTACCAAGTAGTGATGCTCAAACATTTGATGAGAAACGTCTAGCTCGTCGTCTAAAGGCATTTAAAGCTAATTCCGAACAATGTGAAGCATTATCTGAATATGATTCTTATAGCTTGTTAAAGAGCGATTTAGTGACGCAAACTAATGTGCCTAATGATGCTATCAATGTATATCCTGAGTCTACCGAGCCTGAACTAGATAAAGCCGAATTGGTCACATCGCTTGATGATATCTTCGATGATGATGACGACTTATTAGAGTTTGATGCTCCAGAACTTTTCACAATGCGTCATGTGCCAGTGGAAAGAAAAGAGCAACCGGATGAGATTGCAAAACGTCAGCCTTGTGCAGACTTCCATCGCTACTCTCCAATATTCGACCTTGTCCAACAAGAGTTGAAATCTGGTTTTGCATCGTTAGAACGATTCCGTCATGAGTTAAAAATTAATGTTGGGGACACATTTATCCTCAATGGTGTGATGGGTTACGTACATTCAGCAGGAGAACGTTTAGAGGGCTACAGCTCTTATAATGCTCGACTGCACCTGATTTTTGCTAATGGAACTGAAATGAACATGTTATTTCAGTCTCTGACTCATGGCTTAGTTCGTGATGAGCAAGGCTCTAAGGTTACAAGAGAAGGTGTACCTCTTGCTCCTGACGATACCCCAGTTCCAACTGGACTTGTCTATGTGTTAGCAACAAAGAGCACAGATGCAGCTTTAGCGGAATACAAATCAAATCTATACAAGGTTGGCTTTACTGACGGTACGGTGGAAGAGCGTATCAAGTATGCAGAAAAAGATAGGACGTTCTTAGAAGCACCTGTTCGTGTAGTTATGACAACGGAGTGCTACAACATCGATGCGCACAAGCTAGAGACGCTAATTCACGGCTTTTTAGGGCATAGAAGATTGAACATAACTCTCAAAGGTCATACAGGACAGATATACAACCCGAAAGAGTGGTTTCATGTTCCGCTGAATACCGTGTTAGAGGTGATTAAATACATTCTTGATGGAACGATCTCTCTGTATCGAATGGATAATACGACAGGTAGGGTTGTTAAAAAGTAATCAAGGCCACTATCGAAGACCTTGAAAATCACTAAACAAAAATGGACTAGTGTTTGAATAAATATTCATGATTATGTGAATGATAAAACCCTAATAAATCAGCCTAATTTAGATTTTGGGCTGATTACTCTAACTGATAATTGTCCAAAATCGTCACAACCTGAATTTTAACGCACAGTATTTTCTAGCTCGAAAATGCCCCTTTATCAGCTAGAACAAGAACTCATTCATATCCTGTTAATGGCAATTTACCCTACAAAAAGTTATCCGAATTCAGTACATCTAGAAATTATGCTTCACTTAGCAGTCTAACCTCTCAATGTGGTCACTAACTTATTGATTACAAATTGAAGTGATAGGTGAAAGTCTGCATTATATGGGCGTAAAATGCGGCGCAGAGTCATATAGAAGGCGTTATGCTACAAGGAGTAAAAATGTTGAGATTTGATCAAGGTGATGCTCGATTTAACTTTCGAAGTGCTGCCGTTATTGTTCATGATAATCATGTGTTATTACATAGAGTTGTCGGAGATTCTTTTTGGGCGCTTCCCGGTGGTAGAGTTGAGTTTTTCGAAAACTCAGATGCTACATTGAATCGAGAGCTACTAGAAGAGTTAGGGGTAGAGTCGTCTGTTAAGAAGCATCTTTGGCACGTTGAAAGTTTCTTTGAACATGCAAATAAAAAGTATCATGAAATCGCTAACTATTTTTTTGTTCAACTAAGCGAACCTCATAGATTTCCATTGAACGAACCTTTTCGTGGTATTGAGTCTGGCGTCGATCTTGAGTTTAGGTGGTTTTCATTGAACGAGTTGCCAGAAGTGGATGTAAAGCCAGAGTTTTTGCGTTTAGGTTTGTTAGATTTACCTTTAGAAACAAAGTACATCAAACTAAGTGAGATAGCAGCATAACAAATAAGAATTTAACGCTGCGAAGCCAGCGCTTAATCCGATTGTTGAACAAGCCCGATGCCTCTATATAAGTAAATTGTGCGATCTAACCTACATCAACAATACTGGACTTCCTGAATTTAAGCCGTTTGCCATACTTGCAGTTATTCATTAATTGCTAATTTAGTAAAGTCGCTGACAAACTTTTGTCCAACAACGAGCTAGCTTAGATCTGTCGGGTGGACGACACTTGTTACCAAGTGCCGTCTCCCTAAGAACCCAGCGTGCAACTTTCACTGCACTAGGCTCAAGCCTCCACAAAGGCATCAAATGATACTCAGCAACTTATAAAGCAGTCGGAGCAGGTTCGTTCCAATAGTTACGAGCTAGCCTTTTGGACTTCCTTTTAGCCAAGTATTCTTGGTATTGAGGGTAAAATGGTGTCACTGCACTTCGGATTTTCACATGCCTTTCTATTGGCACTTTGGCTATTTGGAAGAGATTGAACTGGCAATCCATATCCATGATCTTCTGCCAACCGTGAAACTGCCACTGGCCTTTTCGGTTGATGAAGTATTTTAGGGCGATCCAAGTTTTAGACTTTGTTGGATGACGCCTTTTAGCCCAGTACCATCGTATGGAATAGCTTGTTACCTACATATCCGACTACCTGAAACTTGTCGTCGAAATACACGGAACGGGACGACTCTGTCTCTAAACTGAATTACGCAACAAAGCCCCTAAAAGTCATAAATTATCTTAAATGATTGTCATCCCACCGTTTATTACCCGATCTTCAGTAATCCTATTTTTAATATTAATATATAAAACCATGAATAAAATTATATCCATATATCTTTTTATCATCTTCCTGACAGGTTGTAATTCAGAACTATCAGAAGAGGTTGTAAAACCAACCTTAACGTTAGAACGAATCGATATTAGCGTATCCTCAGCAGGAACTCGGGGGACAAGTAAATTAACGCTGGCGAAAGGTAACAAACAAACTTTCATTGCAATAGGTCATTATTCTGATCACTCTTCAAAGGTGCTAACTGATTTAAGTATTTGGCGATCCAGTAACGAGAATGTTGGATATTTTGTAGAGTCGGAAAAATTAATAGGCAAAGCATTAGGAGTCCTAAAGATAACGGCCACTAAAGACAACGTCACCAGTAACACAGTGAGCGTGGAGGTCAGCGCTGCGGTCATCACCGCGATTGCGGTCACACCGCC
>NZ_JBGOOI010000057.1:24649-30302 GCF_041439605.1 Vibrio sp. 1F169
GGCGGTCATCACCGCGATTGCGGTCACACCGCCATCGAGTACCTTGGCAAAAGGTCAAATGAGGCCCCTAACCGCAACCGCAACCTACAGTGATACCACTTCCTCCGATGTGAGCGATTCCGTCACTTGGACGTCGGATGATCTGAGTACCGCGACAGTAACGCCGACTGGCTTCCTGTCTGGCGTCAACGTCGGCCAAACAACGATAACCGCTACTAAAGACAGCGTCACCAGTAACACAGTGAGCGTGGATGTATATACATGTACGCTCACTGGTGCTTCATGTATTGATATATTCGATACTGGGAGTGGGAAGTTGTTTACCAATTCACCATCAAAAATCGCTCTTCATAGCCTCGGAGGAAGTGTCAATAATGGTTTTACGCAAGAAATTGGAACTTCTGGGCCTGCTGGAGATTTCTTTTGGTTCACCTGGGAGAATGCATCTAGATTATGTGCCACATATAGTAACCAGGGTTTAGCAGGACGCACCAACTGGCGTTTGGCAACAAAAAATGAGTTAAAGTTAGAGCTCTTCAAGACATACGGCAATATGTTCAACGCGCGCGGCTGGCCAGTCAGGAGCAGTTACTGGTCAAGTACAAGTCGTGGACCTGGTTTTATAAATGTAAGCCTCAAGAATGGCAACGAAGGGGCTAGTATGGGAGAAGGGGAGTTGTACGCGTCCTGCGTCTCAGTTCCTTAACGTTTAACGTATGAATTCTTGAGCTTCAAACCTATAACCACCTACTTCGGCAGGTGGTTATCTTTTTCGTAGGTGTACACACACCCAATAGTATAACTAGCTAATAGCAATAGGTTATTTTAAATGGGAATGCTGGAGATAATTTTCAAATTCCTATTCTTCCACTACCCTTAAAGATTAAACTGCTGTTTTTAAACCGGTTTTTCTTATCTAAAACCTCGAAAATCATCTTGCGCAGATGTACTTATTGAGACTTCCAAATAGCGTATACTATACACGCATCGCTACCCCAATTTCACTGCATAGCAGTGGCTATCCCAAAGAGTTTAAATTCTCTCTCCTAACTCGTGAACGTAAAGTCGCTTACCTGAGAAATATCGAACAGGTTCAATTACTTCATGCTCTTTTCGACAGAGCCAAAGTCACGGCATTAAGTTTTTCTGAGTTCAAAGCTGAGCTTGCTCATAGTATTAATCAGTTACGTCAAAATTCACAAAGTATGAACAATGGGTATCATTGTGCGGTTCTTGCTTCAAATGGACATGCTGATTTTTTTTCTATAAATCGCTCTGAAGAGCTAACTCGCCCGTTTAACATAGTAGGAATAATGAACACCAAAGATCTAAAGTAGACTAGTTAAGTTTTTGTTGTTAACAGTTGTTTTATTTAATGTCGTTAAAGCTAGGGATGGTTATCTTTGGCGCTTGCTCTCTCCCTTTTTTGTTGTATTTTGATGTGAGTGTCATTTAAAAGCTAGTAATGGAGGAGAGTTATGCTTTCTCGACCTCTTTACTTGCTTTACACACATATGTCGAATTGTAGTAACAGGACTACTTTGTCTAACGCGTTAGACTTTTTGGTCTCAGATCAAGTTATGAAGTCACACGATCACACTAAATCGCATTTGATAATTAACCTACCTATTAGGTAACAACAAAATATTGTGGAGAGGTTGAACAAATATTTTTAGTCTCTGTCGCCGCTGTTAGGTGGTTTTTTTAGATCTGAAATATGGAGTATTTAATGAAGAAACGAATTTCTATTGGCCAAATAGTGTCTTTTATTTTTGGCGTTGTTCGGGATATCAGTCTATTGGGAGAGGTTGCTGATTGGGTCGAAGAATTATTCAAATGGAATTGAGTTTTGGTGAACTATTTGTGTTGTCTGTTGGGGTGTGGTGAATAACTGAAAATACAGGTGCACTTTCACCCCCAAATACAGGCTAGAAATAACAAGATTCTTGGACGTACCATCGCGCCAATCGGCTTTGCTTTGCGCTCAGCCACTTATCACCTCTTCATCAATCCAAAAGGTCAGAGACCCGCAGTTAATGAGTGATTGGCTGTATTGCTTCCAGTTGATTGTTTTGTGACGATGTTTAGGCATAGGGCTATGAGAGGTAGTGGACGTAGCTGAACAGATCGTAGGTTCATGATTTAGTTCCACTGAATTACGCAACAAAGCCAATAACAGTAATAGATCAAAACTGCCGAGCTCGGTCAAGATGGTGCCGTTTTTTTACTGATAAATGAACGCTGGATAATACTATTTTAATTATTAAATTGAGGGCGGAATGACGGATACAATATCGCCTTTCTAAAGTCATATTTTACTGTTATTTCGTTTTACGAATGGCCCTGAATTCCTAAAAGGTGTTGCGGCTTTTTAGTAGTGTGATCCATTTTTCACCCCAACCCCTTTTAATATGGGCGACTTTACCTAATAATATAAAGCCTTAGAGAAAGCACAAATTATGCAAGCGTTTAACGAAGTGGCCCTGTCTCCCTCAATCCAATCCCACACACCACGCTAAATCGAAAACGATTTAAATGGTTGTCTGCTTTAAACATAAAGACAATACAATCAATAACTTATGATATAAATAGAAGAGTGAATATTTTGGGGGGGAAATTTTCAAAATTTCAACTAATTAGCCGCTGAAATCCAATGTAGATTTACATCATAAATGCATCAATTGTACTTAATCCCTTTTCGAGAAAGGTCTGAGAGCTTGTTTAAAGTGGAAGTGATGTACTAGTGATTTATTAGCAATTAACTCGATGTTTTTAATGATAAATAGTGAGCTTTTTTGCAAGCATGTGATTTAATTGTAATGTAGGTAAAGTGTTGTTTAGAGGGAAATCTAAGAAAGGATGGTGGGATTATGGCGAAAGCTTTTTCTGTACAGAGTTACATTCGGGGTGAATTGGAGCAAGATTTTAAGGTGTTCAGAGACAGAGAAAAGTTAGGTGATGCGGAAGCCGTCAGGCAACTTCTCACGCTGGCATTGAGGATCAAACTGAACGATAAGGAAGATGAGCGGCCGTCTAACCGCGAGTTGATGGAAGAGATGTATCGACGGATCAGGATGATCCAAGGGACGGGTAATTTAACCCACACACAAAGTTTTGATGGTGTCGCGTTCCATGAAAATAAAAAAGATGCAGTAGAAATGCGTAATTTGGTTTCCGCTGATGTGGATAAAAAAGTGGATGCTTATCTTGCAGGCGAAAAAAAAGGGTAGCAGCAGCTACCCTCTTATTATCGCTCTAACTCTCTGTCGATTTCTCTGTCTTCCCAATGTCTCTCTTTCTCTGATTGATTAAATTCCATCTCTTGTTGAGGTGAATATTCTTTTGGCTCAAAGTGGTCGAATGATTGGCTGTCGAGTTCTGTTTTCTCATTATAGTTGAAGGTGTCTAATTCCCTCTCCTGATGAGACGTGTGCGGCTCACTTAATTCAAGGTTATGTGCACTGTTATCTCGCTCTAGTTTATCAATGCACGATTTGATGTCCTCTTTAAGGTTATCATTTGACATGAATTGGATGTCTCGGCCATTAAAGTTCTCGACGATTTTTTCAATGTTGTTCGGGTTTAAATCGTGATTGCCATGATTTAATACAATAATGATGTTCTGTCTTAGTTCATCGGTAGAGATGTTTTGAATGTCGTTCTTATGATTGAGGTTAATAATATCAATCTGTCCTTGGGTTTGGTCTCGAATTAGAAACGATTGTTCAATCGATGTGCTGATGATGGTGGTGTTTAAATTCTCCCCTTGATGGAATCTTGTTAATTGTTTGGATTTCGTCCCTAGGGTTCTTGGGTTAATGTCTAGGGAGGTATCTTTATTTCCTTGAGTGTCTAAATAGGTCACTTCAATGGCTTTGGTTTCGCCTTCTTTATTGTGGATGTTGGTTAGCATTGCAGGGTGAAGGGATCTATCTTCGGATGAATAGACCGCCGGGTGGAATTTTACATGGTTGTTTTCAATGTTATTGACACCGAGCTTGTTTAAGTACGTTTGGGCCAGTGTGTTATCCATCGGTAAGCTTTGATTGATATAATCCTTAGCCCGTTCTTCAAACTGCGCAATATGCCTTGGGGTGGTGCTCAGTAATTTGTCGTGTTTACTGTTTTCCTCCAGTTGATATTTTTCCGGTTCGTTGATCATCTTGTGCGCTTCATTCATCGCGGCTTTATAATTCATTTCCTTATGACTCATGATTAGGTTAATCAATGCGCCTTTTTCGCCTGTGGTGTAGTCTTTGAAATACCCGCGATGCTCTCCAGTTAAGGTGACTTTAATGGCCGATTTTCCAATACCAAAGGTTAAATAATCCCGGTCTGATTTGGATTGATTCGGCTGGCCTAATAACTGAATGGCGAGGCTTTCGGTGTATTTTGGTAGCTGCGTATTGATGTGCTCCCTAAATGTGTTGTAGTCAAAGTCACCGCTTTTATTTTGGAACCGGACGTCCTCATGAGGGAGTGCATTACGGTTAAAGTAGGTGGTGTCTTTGGGTGGAATTTGGTTGAGGGTTTCTATCGCACTGGCTTTATGGCTCTCTTTAGAAAGCCAGCTTTTGACCAATTGTTTTGTGTTGTCGGTATAGAGCCGAATGTGCTGACTGGCACGAGTCACATCGATACCGGCGCGTCTTAAGTTGGTCAGTGCGCCTTTGCTTTGTATCGCGCTAATGACGTGTTGATAGGTGGACCCTTGCGCCATGTCTGCGGTTCGACTGTAAGCGTAGTCCCAGTGCCCGTCTTTAAGCGCATTAGGGTTAAGGTTGAGTGTTTGTCCTGTCTTAGATTGAGCGATAACACGGTCTGTAGTCGCTTGCGTGATGCGGTACTCCACGTTGGCTTTGATACTGCGCTCTTTATCGGTAAAACGGGTGATGATTTTATCGCCCGTTGAGAGTGGTTTTTCTGACGTAGAGAACAGGGTGGTGAAGCGGTGGTCACGGTTGCGCGGTAAGAATGGCCTAGTCTTACCTGTCGCTGCGTCTTGAAGTGTCACCACGCCATGCTCTGAGTCAACGTGAGTGATTGTCGCGTACTCACCGGGTCTGGTGCTCAATATCAAGCCTTTTTGATACGGCATCATGGTAGTGAGCTCTTCACCCGTGGCGCCGATTGAGCGTAGCCGGGTTGCGACGACGTTCTCTTTGCCTAACTCACTCTGTTTCATCAAACCGACACGGATGTGTTCGGTGATGGTGTCTCGCTCCTGGTTGGTGTACGCGATAATCAGTGTGTTGTCTCGCGTTTCGGGGGTGCGCTCTAAATAGTCTTTGGCGACCATGTAGGGCAGCTTCTCTGTGGCGGTGAGCTGCGCTCTGCGTCGGTCTTTGTCGTTTTCATCCAACGTGGAAATGACATGTTGACTGTTGCTTTGAGTATCAGGGGCTTGCTGCTGGAGTTTATCTAGGGCGCTGAGTGGCTGTTTATCAATGGTGTTTTGCTGTGCATTGTGCAGGGTGTCATTTTGTGGACGTACCATATCGGTCATGTAAGCGGTATCGATGCGGCCTTGGCTTATGGCCAGCTCAAAGGGTTTACCGGCACTGAGTGATAAAAGCTGCTCTTTATCGCCCAATTTGGCTGTTTTGGACTGACTGTCATTGACCAGCTTTGTGAACTCATCGGCTTGCTTGTT